>JAFLUD010000071.1 GCA_022508965.1 Oscillospiraceae bacterium | reverse complement strand
CCGCTTTGTCGGCTGCATTTGAAGAAAATGTATCGCTAAGTTTCGCAGGCGGTCGCTGGTTCAAGTCCAGCCGGGGGAGCCACAGTAAGCAAAAATCCCCTTGCTACGCAAGGGGATTTTTTTGCATACCGCAAATGCATTTGTCTGCGCTGCTTTGCAGCTTGACAAACGCTATTTGCTAGCGCTTTTTTTCACTTTGTGAAAAAAGCGCGGGTTGGACGAACCAAGAATCAGTTGCTCTTGTTGTTAAATCCATCACAAGGAGGAATCAAGCGATATGAAAGAGACCAAGCACTTCAGCATCCTTTATCCGCAGTATGAAGACGCGGAGTATAAACAGCTCTCTGGTGTGGCGTGCCACGATCTGGGGCTGGATACGTTGTGCCGCGAGCTTTCGGGCGACGCTAAGGAACAAAACCTCATAATGGGCATCATATCGAATATGACGTCGGATCCGCGGGTCGCGCTTTACAGACAGAAGGTGTTCGCGGACATCCTAGCTCTTCCCGAGATGAGAAAGCAGCTGTCCGAACTTTTCGAGAAGATAGAATCCATAAGAAATTTCAAGCGAGCCCATATTGATTCCGATGAAAAGCTGGGCTTCTGGCATCTTATGCACAGACTCGACGAACTTTACGATTATATCAGATGCGTGGAAGCCCTGAGAGAATGCCTTTCAAATTCCGAAATAAAATCCGAGGGACTTCTGAATTTAAAGAAACACATCGACGATCTTTATGAAGATTCCTGTTTTGAGGAAATGAAGAAGGACATCTCCGAGCTTAAAGAAAAGTCCTCGGATATACAGAGCGTCACGCTCGGAATCAATGTAAACGAGAGATTTGAAGCGGTAAGCATGGGACTTGTTTCGGTGAATAACAAGCCGTTCAAGAAATCGAACATCGTAAGCAATTTCGCCGACGCGATAACCTCGAAGAACAAGCTCCACGACGGGACCGAATGGAACGGCGATATGCACTATCATCAGATAGACAAGCTCCACAGCGGAAAGATCTCTTCGGTTATAGAATCAGTCGGAGGCTACACGGCGCTGCAAAGCGCTCCTGCTATGGGCGAGAATATACGCGCAACGGTCGCAAACACCCCAGACGGAGACGGCACGGCAAATTCGACGTTCTATCTTGATAATGTGTTGAATAAAATGCTGGCGTCTCTGGTAAAGCTGCTTCGCGACACACTGACAAAATACGCGAACATCGCCGTCGTGGATATTTCTCATGTGATCCCCGAGTTTATGTATTATATCAGGTTTGCGGAATTCATCGAGCGAAATACAAAAAAGGGCTTCAAGTTCTGTGAAGCTCGTCTTTCGGAGAACGACGACGTTTCTATGGATTCCAGGGATATTTACAATCTCAAGCTCGCGGTAACGCTGAACAGCCCCGACGAGCTGGTCTACAACGACCTGAAATTCGACAGAGAACACACGGTATACATTCTCACAGGCGCAAACCGCGGCGGAAAAACCACGATAACTCAAGCCGTGGGATTGATGTTCGCGCTGGCTCAGGGAGGAATATTCGTGCCTGCGACGTCCTTTGAATACAAGCCCGTGGATTGCATTTACACGCATTTCCCCGCGGACGAAGACAAGACCATGGACTTAGGCAGACTTGGTGAAGAATGTGTGAGATTCAAAGCCATTTTCTCCGATTCCACAAAGGACAGCCTGCTTCTTCTCAATGAGACTTTTTCGACGACGTCTTTTGAAGAGGGATTTTACATCGCAAAGGATTCCGTAAGAGCGCTTTTGAAAAAGCAGGTGAGAACCATCTACAACACCCACATGCACAAGCTGGCAGCGGATGTAGATGAAATGAACACGGACGAAAACGCGGCAAAGGCGTCGTCGCTTATCATGAAAAGCGACAGCGGAAAACGCTCGTTCAAGGTGGAGATCGCGTCTCCCGAGGGCTGGTCGTACGCAAAGGATATAGCGGAAAAATACGGCGTAACATACGAAATGCTAATAAATTAAGCAGACTGTCGATAAACCCTCATCTGCGTTGTCAACCGCACCGCGGCAGCCACAAAGGCTAGCCGCGGTACGGTTTCAGGGCGGTTGCTTGCAAACGCTCGTGCATACTGAGGGCTTCTCAACAGTCTAAAAAACTTTTTTCAATCTTTCAAGGCGGAGTATTAACTCCGCCGTTTTTTATTTTACGGGGAATTTCCCCCGCTATCTCCAAAAGTCCCTAAAAAATTCAGCGAAAAAATATTTTTCTCACCGTAATAGTGACAAAAATCCGCGGACAAGCCGTGATATAATGCGAATGTAGGAAAATCCGCCCACCATGCTCCGACGGTTTATCGGGAAACGGCGGGGTTAGGACGGTGGATTTCTCTCAAAAAAAGGGGGAACAAAAATGCTGAAGATCTACAACGACGGCAGACGGATAACCGCCGCGCTGGACGGCGACATCGACCACCACGCCGCGCGTGAGCTGCGCGCAGCCTTAGACGAGGTGATAGCTTATTCCCGCCCCGAGGTCCTCATTCTCGATTTTGAGAACGTCGGCTTCATGGACAGCTCGGGCATAGGATTGATCCTTGGGAGATTAAAGTCGGTGCGCGCGGTCGGCGGAGAGATCCTCATAAAAAACGCTCGCCGCGAAATAGCCGAGGTGATCGGTCTTTCGGGACTTTCGAAGCTGATAATCGAAACAAAATCAGACACAAAACAAACCGCGAAAAATTAGCATAAGGAGCAAACGATGAAAAGAACTTTAATAAACGAGTGCAGGGTACGCTTCCCCGCTCTGTCGAGAAACGAGGGGCTGTCGCGTTCGGCAGCGGCGGCTTTTGCGATGCAGTGCGACCCGACCGTCGAGGAAATAGCCGCGCTCAAAACAGCCGTGTCCGAAGCCGTGACCAACGCGATAGTCCACGGCTACCGCGATACGGAGGGTATTGTGGAAATGACGATGAAGCTGTTCTCCGACAACACACTCTACATACAGATAAAAGACAGGGGCAGAGGGATCGCGGATATCCGTCAGGCGATGGAACCTACGTTTACCACCGCTCCCGCCGAGGAAGAGCGTTCGGGGCTCGGCTTTACGGTCATGGAGAGCTTTATGGACAAGCTCCGCGTAAGCTCCTCCGAGGGCAAGGGAACGTCGGTAACAATGGAGAAAAAGCTCCTCGGCAGAGCAAGAGCCAAAGGTGTTTAAATTGTGACGCGTGAAGAATTTATCAAGCAAAATCTGCCGCTGGTGCATTCGCTCGCCAATCGTTTCCGCGGCCGCGGAATAGATTATGAGGAGCTTTTCTCCGCGGGAAGCGTGGGACTTGTAAAGGCGTGCGACAACTTCGACGAATCGCGCGGCTTGTGCTTTTCGACCTACGCCGTGCCCGTGATACTCGGCGAGATCAAGCGGCTGTTTCGCGACGGCGGCGCGGTGAAGATGAGCCGTTCGCTTAAGGAGCTTTCGGTGAAAGCCGCCCGCGCGAGGGACGAGCTGTCAAAAAGCGGCACCGAACCGACTGTTTCGGAGATCGCCGAGTACCTGAATATCTCCCCCGAAGAAGCCGCCGAGGCGGTAGCCGCAGGCAGCCCTCCCGTGTCGCTCACCTGTGCCGAGGACGGCGGCGAGCTGGACCTTCCGACCGAAAGCCGCGAAAGCGCGATAATCGACAAGCTCGCATTGCGCCAGTGTTTAAACGAGCTTCCCGAGGAGGACAGAGCCTTGCTTATCCTCAGGTATTTTCGAGGAAAGACCCAGTCCGAAACGGCTGAGATATTGGGAATGACTCAGGTGCGCGTTTCCAGGCGCGAGCGAAAGATACTCGATCAGCTCCGCGCGCTGTTGATCTGAACCAGCTTCAAACTCGTTATTTCAATTTTCGTGCATTATTTTAAAAAATATCAAATAACACTTGATTTTGGGAATGGATTAAGTTATAATGAAATTAATAACGGAAAACTTTTCCTTTCAATTTTCCAAAATGAGGTTAATTATGACTGAAAGCCTGAACGTATGTTTAATGAACGACTCTTTTCCGCCGATAATCGACGGAGTGTCAAACGCCGTTACCAATTACGCCGAGATAATCTCAAACGGACTGGGGACCGCAACGGTGGTCGTTCCCAGATATCCCGACGTGGTGGACGATTTTGATTTTGACGTTGTGCGCTACCGCAGCATGGGGATCACGAATAAGCTGTGCGGCTACCGCATGGGCTATCCGTTTTCGAGCAGAGCGCTCGACGGTCTGGCGTCGGACGATTTTGACATAATCCACAGCCATTGCCCGTTCGCGTCAACGGTAATGGCGCGTGTTCTTCGAGAAAAGACAAACGTCCCGATAGTGATGACCTATCACACGAAATTCGATATTGATATACGCCGCGCATTTCCGAACAAGCTGCTGTCCGAGCCGGTGATAAAGTTCATTGTAGGGAATATCTCCGCCTGCGACGAGGTGTGGACGGTAAGCCGCGGCGCTGGCGACAATCTCCGCAGCCTCGGCTACGAGGGGGATATCGTCGTAATGGAAAACGGCGTGGATTTCCCCAAAGGCAGAGCCGAAAAGGAAGCCGCCGAAGCCCTGCGCCGTTCTTACGGAATTCCCGAAGACACGGTATTGTTCTTGTTTGTGGGAAGACTGTTGTGGTATAAGGGAATACGCCTTATCCTTGACGCGCTGAAGCTGGCTGACGGCAAGGGGCTTAAATACCGCATGATGTTTGTCGGCGACGGACTGGACAAGCAGGAGATCGAAGACTACGCCAAGGAAATAGGCGTTTATGACAAGTGCGTCTTCACGGGAGCGGTAAGCGACCGCGAGGCGCTCCGCGTGCATTATACGGCGGGCGAGCTGTTTTTGTTCCCGTCGGAATACGACACAAACGGTATCGTAGTCCGCGAGGCGGCAGCCTGCGGAGTAGCGTCGCTGCTGGTAGAGGGAAGCTGCGCCGCCGAGGGGATAACCGACGGACGAACGGGAATTCTCGTCGCCGCGGATGCCGAAGCGATCTCAAAAAAATTGGAGTTCGCCGCATCCCACAGAACCGAGCTTCACCAAATGGGCGAAAACGCCATGAACGAGATCTACGTCTCCTGGGAAACCTCCATAAAACGCGCCTACGACAGATATTACACGGTGATCGAAAGGTGCATGAGCGGACAGTCAGGCCGCTGCCGCGAAAAGATCTTCCAAGAGGAATTCTTCAAGATGATAGACAGCATCACCGAGGGTATCCAGCAGTTCAGAAGCATTCCGTCCGAGCTTCGCGACAAGCACGAAAGAAACCAGGAGAGATGGCGCAGATTAATGGATTCGTTAAGAGGAAATGATGAATAAAAAAAGAACCCTTCCGCTTCCCGACGGCTTCTCGGAAAGCGACATAAAGCTCGAAAGCTCCACCTGCACGGGCGAAAAAACCATAGGCTTTTACAGCAAGACTGAAAGGAAGCTCTTATACGCCGAGCTTGTGCAGACCGATGACGATATCGAGGAATTCTATAAAAAATACGGGCTGAAAAAGCCCTGAACCGAACATCTTGCCCGAATTCAAATGTTTTCGGGCAAATTTTATTTACCTCTTGATTTATTTGTCAAAATATAGTATAATTAGAATAAGTATATTGCAGATTTTATAGGGGGAATAGTCATGACAGTAAAAACCTTTTCTATAAATCCCGAAAAAACAGCCTTCGTAAAGGCATACCTGCCCGACAGCATAGCGGGACTTGCTTACTGCGAAAAACGCCCCGGCGTGGTGATCTTCCCGGGCGGAGGTTACGAGCATTGCTCCGATCGCGAGGGAGAACCCATAGCGCTCCAGTATCTCGCCGCGGGATATGCGGCGTTTGTGGTTACATACACCTGCGGAGCGCGCTTTCCCACAGCGCTGATGGACGCGGCGTATACGTTCTATAAGATACGCGCGCGGTCGGAGGAATTCTGTATAGACCCCGCCAAGCTCGCGGTGCTTGGGTGCTCGGCGGGTGGTCATCTCGCGGGCTGCCTTGCCACCATGTGGAACGACAACATGGTAGTAAAAACCATCGGCTGCGATCCGGAAGAGCTTCGCCCCAACGCGGCGGTGCTGTGCTATCCCGTGATAAGCGGCGTTACCTCTCCGCACGAGGGGAGTTTCAAAATACTTCTCGGCGACGACGCGGGCCGTTCGGATCTGTCGCGGCTTTCTCTTGAGAACAGAGTGACCCCCAAGACCCCGCCGATGTTTATCTGGCATACCGCGAACGACACGTCCGTCTCCGCGCATAATTCTCTGGTAATGGCAAAGGCGTGCATCTCCAATAAGATACCCGTAGAACTCCACCTGTTCGACGAGGGTCCGCACGGGCTTTCCTGCTGCGATAAGGCAAGCGGCCATAACGAAAGCTATTACCTGCCCAACGTCCGCCGCTGGATAAAGCTGTCGGTAGAGTTTTTGAACAAATACTTAGAGGTGTAATAAATGACCGAAAAACGCGTTTCCGTAGGAGCTATTATCGCCGAGTTTCTCGGAGGAATATTTATGCTGGCTGTGGCGGTCGCTTACATGGCAATGACCGGCGGCTATATAATAAACGGCATAGGATTTTTCTTCCTGCTGCCGATATCGTTTGTCGCTTATCTTACGGTAACAACGCTCCAGTATTCCGTAAAATTCTCAGCAAAAACGCGCTGGATAATGTACGCCGCAAAGCTGGTTTTTGTAATCGCGCTGCTGGTGCTGTCGCCCGCGCTGAGCGATTTTATGGCGCGTGTTGTCAACGGTTAGAATAATTGAAAGGAAGATAGAAATGAAGAAACCTTTTGTAACCAAGGAGCAGATAGACGAGATAGTAAAAAGCTATCCCACGCCGTTCCATATTTACGATGAAAAGGGGATACGCGAGAACGCCCGCGCGCTTAAAGCCGCGTTTGCGTGGAACAAAGGCTTCCGCGAGTATTTCGCCGTGAAAGCCACCCCCAATCCTTTTATAATGAAGGTATTGCAGGAGGAGGGCTGCGGCTTCGACTGTTCCAGCTACACCGAGCTTCTGCTGTCCGACGAGGTAGGAGCAAAACAGCAGGACATCATGTTCAGCTCCAACGCGACCCCCGATATGGACTTCAAAAAAGCGTTCGAGTTGGGAGCGATCATAAACCTCGACGACTTCACGCATATTGACGTATTGGATAAGCTGACGGGGATCCCCGAGACTATCTGCTGCCGTTACAACCCCGGCGGCGAGTTCAAGACCGACGGCTCCCCGAACGTCATGGACACTCCGCGCGACGCGAAGTACGGCTTTACTCACGAGCAGATAATCGAGGGCTATAAGATACTTAAGGAAAAGGGCGCAAAGCGTTTCGGAATGCACGCGTTCCTGGCGTCCAACACCCTCACCAACGACTACTATCCCACGCTTGCGAGGATCATGTTCAGAGCGGCGGTGGAGATCCGCGAAAAGTCGGGCGTAGAGCTGTCGTTTATCAATTTGAGCGGCGGCGTGGGGATCCCCTATAAGCCCGACCAGCCCGCAAACGATATTGCCGTGATCGGTCAGAAGGTACGCGAGGCTTATGAGGAAATACTCGTCCCCGCAGGTATGGGCGACGTTGCGATCTTCACCGAGCTTGGCAGATTTATGTTAGCTCCCTACGGAATGTTGATCGCGACCGCTATCCGCGAAAAGCACATTTACAAGGAATACATCGGCTTGGACGCCTGCGCCGCGAATCTGATGCGTCCTGCGGTCTACGGTTCGTACCATCACATCACCGTCCTAGGCAAGGAGAACGCCCCCTGCGATCACAAATACGACGTCACCGGAGGACTTTGCGAGAACTGCGATAAATTCGCGATCGACAGAATGCTCCCGAAAATAGAGCTCGGGGATTATATAGCGATCCACGACACGGGCGCGCACGGCTTTTCGATGGGCTACAACTACAACGGAAAGCTGCGCAGCGCGGAGCTGCTTTTGCGCGAAGACAACAGTGTAAAGCTCATCCGCCGCGCCGAGACCCCCGATGATTATTTCGCGACGTTCGATTTCGCAAACGGCAAGTTCGACCTGTAAATCTTAAAAACCGCCACGGCAGCTTGTCGCTATGGCGGTTTTGTTTTTTATTTTCGGGGAATAACAACTTCACGATCCACGTTTAGAGCCGGTTATCATGTCCGCGAGCCTGTTTTTTTCGACGGCTCCGACAATGCGCTCCGCCTCCTCGCCGTTTTTGAAGAGAATGAACGTAGGAACCGCCCGAACGCCGTATCTTCGGGCAAGCTCGCTGTTGCAGTTGACGTTGACCTTTACCGCCTTAAAATGCCAGCCAAGCTCGGTGTCAAGCTCCGAGAACACCGGCATCATTCGCCTGCACGGCAAGCAGGTGTCGGAATAAAAATCCGCAAGCACGGTTTTTTCGCGCCGCAAAATACCGTCAAAATTTTGGAAATCGGCTTTCTCTACCATAAAAATCCCTCCCTCAAAAATATTCTTGGAAACTTCAATACGGTTATACAATAAAGATTATGGAAAGAGCGAGGTTTTTGTTACAAGAAAAAAATGGAAAACCCCTTGATTTTTTGAGGAAAATGTTATATAATAGTAGTACAGCAAATGCTTTCGATTATGGGGGCAGACCCTGTGCAACAGAGTGCTGTGAACCATGTCAGGCGGGGAACCG
>JAFLUD010000070.1 GCA_022508965.1 Oscillospiraceae bacterium | reverse complement strand
GTGCCGTAGTAGTAAGGTTTAGATTCGTACATAAAAAGCCCTCCTTAAAACTTGTATTCAACGGGCTTCTGAGCCGCGTTCTTGTGCTCTTCACCCGCATAGCAGCGAAGTCTTGTAAGAGCTTTTCTTCCGAGAGTGGTATTAGGCAGCATACCGTTTACAGCGAGGGTCATAGCCTTTTCGGGGTTTTCCTTCATCAGCTTGTCGTAGCCTACCTCTTTGAGGTGACCGATCCAGCCGGTGTGCCATCTGTACTTCTTGTTTTCCAGCTTCTTGCCGGTGAGAACTGCCTTAGAGCAGTTGATGATGATAACGTGGTCGCCGCAGTCGCAGTGGGGCGCGAAGGTGGGCTTGTGCTTACCTCTGAGAAGGTGAGCAGCCATAGCCGCAACACGTCCGAGGGGTCTGTCGGCGGCGTCGAGAATATACCATGTGCGCTCTACTGTCGCAGGCTTAGGCATATAAGTTGACATATTTTTTCCTCCTTAAAATTTGTTAATAATATTCGCAACATTTGTTATTATACACTTAAAAAACGACTTTGTCAAGGCTTTTTTAGCTCAAATTTCAAATATATCCCGATTTCTTTCAATTTCTCTGCGATTCTCTCTTGTTTTCTCATTTTCTTAAAGTTCATTTCATTTTTTGAGAACACAAAGCAAACAAGAGCTTTTTGGAAATTTCTTGCGAATATATGAGAATATAGGAGTTATTTACGATAATTCTCTCAAAACGCAAAAAGGCGGCTTTAAAAGCCGCCTTGATTTATTTGTGTTATTCCGGAAGTTCCGTTCCGTAGTAGGTATACAAATTATCGGAATGTATATAAAGCGTATCCTCATCTGGCATTGTAACGCCGGCATAAATTCCCGATTCGAGCGAAATTTCCTCGCGGGGAATATTTGTCACCAGCATAATCTTATCTGTTTCAAACCCTACAAACTTTATTGGAGTAAACTCCCTGTCGGTAAGATCCTTATTGCTGTATTCTGCCCAAGCCCTGATCTGTTCCTCATATTCGGGAGACCCTTCTTCCAAATCTTTCGGCAAATCATAATCCTCCATTTGGTCGCGATAATATTGTTCCCAGTCATAATTTACCAGGGAAACTCTGCCGTCTTCTATAACGAAATAACTATCGTCAACCGAGGACAGGTAGTATCCCTCTCTGATAACATCATCATCGACAAATTCCAAATGCTGGTCAGGATGGTCTGCCGCCGCGCTGGCGCACCCGCACAGCAAAGCCGCTCCCGCCAAAATTGATAACAGCTTGATATTCTTCATATAGATACCTCCCTCGGAGAAAAACAAAAACCGTCTGTGAAATCATTATATAATATTTATATTAATTATGCAATTGACATTTTTTACAAATTTATAAATATGACTTCGTTTAAATATACAAACTATACTTAATCGTAAATAATTAAGATTAAATACTGTAAATTTCAGCGAAAAAGTATTGCATACCGCTTGCATTTTGCAATACAATAGTGTATAATAGAATAAAGGAGTGTGATTATTATGTCAAAAACAGCAAACGTATTCGCGAGGGTAGAGCCGGAGGTAAAAGAGCAGGCGGAGCAGATCTTAAACACGCTTGGTATCTCCATGTCCAACGCGGTTGGGATGTTCTTAAAGCAGGTGATCTTGCAAAGCGGAATGCCGTTTGAGGTAAAGCTCCCGCCGCATCCGCTTGACGTTTCCAAAATGACCAAGGAGGAGTTTGACGCCGAGCTGCAAAAAGCTTGGGATCAAATGGAACGCGGAGAGGGAATTCCGTTCGAGGACGTTAAGGAAGAATTCGAGAGGATATTTGAAGATGAATTACAGAATAGTAATAATGCCGCTGGCAAAAGCGAATCTGCTTGATATCAAAGATTATATTGAAAATAATCTCCAATCCCCCGAGACCGCGCATAATTATATTAGAAAAATTATGAAAAGGATCGCTTTATTATCCGAAACGCCTTTTATTTATCCGCTGTATAACGATGAGCCTTGGCGCAGCAAAGGACTAAGACACTTTCCCGTTGACAAGTATATCGTCTATTATAAGGTCGATGAGCAAACAAAAACTGTTAATGTGGTTAAGGTTACATATGGTATGCGGGATAGTTCCATGCAATTAAAAGAAATTTAAAATGCGCCCCGAAGGCTTCTTTCCCTCGGGGCGCTCAATTTTTTACATCTTACAGTAAACCACCGCGTAATCAAACGGCGCAACGGAGATCTTTCCGTTCTCGATACCCCTGCCGAAGCGCTCAAACGCGAGCTTGAAATCGGAGAACATAGCGGTATGCTCGTTGCTTATCTCAAACGAGCGTCCCTTGGTGGACTTGTTGAGATAGATTATCGCCGCGTCGCGGGTTATCTTGTCATAGCGAATGAAAACGCAGACGTTGTCGTCGCACTCGATGAACTTCATCTCGCCCTGCTCGAAGGCTCGCGTTCCCTTGCGGACTTTAGAGAGCTGCTTTGTGAATTCTATAAGCTCGGTGTTCTCGCGCCCCCACGGATAGCAGCGGCGGTTGAACGGATCGCGGTAGCCCTCCATACCCGCCTCGTCGCCGTAGTAGACGGACGGTATCCCCGGCAGGAAGAATTGCAGCACCATCGCGCATTTCAGCAGCGCTATGCCGTACAGATACTGCGCCCCGTCGAGATAACGCTCGCATTGCCAGTCCTTGTCGTGCCAGCCGACCTCCTCGCCGCCGAGCCGTGTCAAAGCGCGCTCGGTATCGTGAGTTGAGAGGAAATTCATCAGCATATCAATGGCGGGCTTGGGATAGTGATCGAGAATAGTCATGATGCTGTCCACAAACTGCCGGGCGTTGGCATACTTGACGTAATTCAGTATCGCTTCCTTGAACGGGTAGTTCATAACGCTGTCCAGCTGACCGCCGATGAGATAACGCCTGCGAACGCCGTAGCTTTCCTTGTTGGAAGCGTCCTCCCAGACCTCGCCGTAGATGATCTTGTCGTCGCCCATTTTCTTTACGGCAACGTTTAAGTTATCGAGGAATTCGTCCGGCAGCTCGTCGGCAACGTCCAGTCTCCAACCCCGGGCGCCCAGCTTTATCCATTTCTGGAGAATACCGCCGTCGCCGCAGATATAGTTTGTGTATTGCTCGTTGTTCTCATTGACATTGGGAAGCGTGGTGATACCCCACCAGCTGTCGTATGTGTCGGGATAACCGATGAACGAGTACCACGGGAAATAGGGGCTGTTTTTGTCGCGGTAAGCGCCCGTGTGTTCTCCATAGCGCCCGAACTTGTTAAAGTAGATAGAATCCGCGCCCGTATGCGAGAAAACGCCGTCGAGAATAATGTCGATGCCCAGCTCCTTCGCTTTTTCGCACAGATCGACGAAATCCTCCTCCGTACCCAGCAGCGGGTCGATCTTCTCATAATTTGCGGTGTTGTAGCGGTGGTTCTCGTGCGACTCGAAGATAGGGTTGAGATAGAGCACGGTAACTCCCAGATCATGTATATACGGCAGCTTCTCGATAATACCGCGCAGATCTCCGCCGAAGTAGTCGTTGTTGCGGACAACGCCCTTTTCGTCGGGACGGTAATAGGGAGTCCCGTACCAGTCGTCGCGGATAATTCTGTCTGTGGGAACGTTCTCGTGCTTTACACCGCTTTTCGCGAAGCGGTCGGGGAATATCTGATACATGATCCCTCCGCGCACGAACGCGGGGGTATACAGATTCTCGTCAAAGACGGTCAGCTGAAACAGCTCCTCGCCCTCGAAAACGCCCACTGAAGCCCCCGTGCGCTTGATATAACGTCGTCTGCCGTCGAGCGTGCAGGTGAAGTAGTAGTGGTGCAGTCCCACGTTATTAGGCGTAAACACGCAGGAATAAACGTTGTCGTCGCCGCTCTCGTCCTGGAGACTAAGGTCGATAAAGCGCTCCTTATAGCCGGGTCGGAAGATAACCAGCATAAGCCCCGTGACCTGCATGTGCTTGGGAATTCTCACGTTGAACACAGACGGCTGACCGCGCCGCAGCGCACCGAACGGGTGCTTGAATTCGGTATTGAAGCAGTCAAACAGAAGCATAAAACAAACTCCTTTATTAGAGATTAATAGGTTAGAAGTAAGAGGTAAGAGACTGAACTCTTACCTCCTTGTAACCTCTAAATTATTTCAGATTCCAGATATCGCGTGCGTAATCCTGTACAGCTCTGTCTGCGGAGAATCGTCCCGCGCCGGCGATATTGAAGAGGGACTTCTTGTTCCATTCCTCTTGATTCTTGTAGACCTGGCTTGCGTAAGCCTGCGTGCCGCGGTAGCTGTCAAAGTCCGCGAGAGCCATATAGAAGTCCTTGTTCTTGATGGAATCGCCCAGCTCGTTGAAGGTCGCGCCGTTGATGCCGTTGTACATTCTCTGGATAACGTCGCCCAAAATAGGATTCTGGTCGATATAGTACTGAGGATTGTAGCCGTTGATCCTAAGCTGATTTACCTCGGGAGTTCTCATGCCGAAGATGAAGATGTTGTCGGTGCCGACAGCCTCGTGTATCTCGACGTTCGCGCCGTCGTAGGTGCCGAGAGTAAGCGCGCCGTTGAGCATGAGCTTCATGTTTCCGGTACCCGAAGCCTCCGTACCAGCAAGGGATATCTGCTCGGAAATTTCCGCAGCCGGCATAAGGATCTCGGACAATGTCACTCTGTAATCCTCGAGGAATACCACCGCCAGCTTTTCGCGCAGGATCGGATCGTGCTTGATCTCCTCGCCGATGCACCAGATCATCTTTATGATCTGCTTCGCGATATAGTAACCGGGCGCCGCCTTAGACGCGAAAATATACGTCTTCGGAACGAAATCCGCGTTCGGGTTCTGCTTGAGGTAGTTATAGTCCGCGAGAATATTCATCGCGTTTAACTGCTGACGTTTGTATTCGTGCAGTCTCTTTACCTGAACGTCGAAGATGCTGTCGAGATTGAGCTTAACGCCCGCGGATTTTTCAACGTATTCCGCAAAGCGCTCCTTGTTCTCGCGCTTTATCTTGCCCAGCTTTTCGAGAACAGCCTTGTCGTTCGCGAATACCTGGAACTTGATAAGCTCGGAAGCATCCTTCTTAAATCCGTCGCCGATGCACTCGGTAAGCAGGTCGGTAAGACCCTTGTTGCTCTGAAGCAGCCAGCGTCTGTAAGCGATACCGTTGGTAACGTTCTTGAACTGATGCGGCTGATCGAGATATTGCAGACGGAAAACGTCGTCCTTGATGATCTGCGAGTGGAGCTTGGAAACGCCGTTTACGCTGTGGGAAGCCGCAACGCAAAGGTTCGCCATGTGGATCTTTCCGTCCTTGACAATGGACATCTTGCCAACCTTGTCGCTGTCGCCGGTTCTGTTCTGGAGATCCTCGCAATAGCGGCGGTTGATCTCGCAGATAAGCTGGTGGATACGCGGGAGTATCTGAGCAACCAGCCCCTGATCCCACTTCTCGAGAGCCTCCGCCATAACGGTGTGGTTGGTGTAAGCGAAGGTGCTTGTAACGATATGCCAAGCCTGATCCCAGCCGTAGCCGCACTCGTCGAGAAGAATTCTCATAAGCTCGGGGATAGCGAGCGTCGGGTGGGTATCGTTTATGTGAATAGCAACCTTCTCGTGGAAGTTGTTCATGTTGCCGTAAACCTTCATGTGGCGCATAACGATATCGCCGATCGAAGCCGCGCACATAAAGTACTGCTGGCGCAGTCTGAGTGCCTTACCCTCCGCGTGGTTGTCGTTGGGGTAGAGGACTTTCGAGATCGAGTGCGCGATGTTGTTAGCGCCCAGTGCAGTTGCATAGTCGCCGGTGTTGAACGCGTTCATATCGAACGACATACTCTCCGCGCTCCAGAGTCTCAGCTTGGAAACGCCCTTGGAGTCGTAGCCCGAAACGTACATATCGTAAGGAACAGCGTTTACGCTGTTGTAATTGACGTGCTGAAGCTGGTGATAGCCGTCTTCCCAGGTCTCGTTTACCTGACCGTCGAAGCGCACCTCCACCGCCTGATCGGGCACGGGAACCAGCCACGCGCCGCCTCCGGGAAGCCAGTTGTCGGGAAGCTCTGTCTGCCAGCCGTCAACCACCTTCTGCTTGAAGATACCGTATTCATAACGGATAGAATAACCCGTCGCGGGATAATCGCAGGTCGCCAGACCGTCCATATAGCAAGCCGCCAGACGGCCCAGACCGCCGTTTCCGAGACCTGCGTCCGGCTCCTCGTCGTAGATCCTGTCGATCTTAACGCCGATCTCTTCCATAGCCTTCTCGGTAACGCTCTGCATACCGAGGTTATACAGAGAGGTCTTAAGCGAGCGTCCCATCAAGAATTCCATCGACAGATAGTAAACCTGCTTTCTGCCCTTGGAATTGTTCTCATGCATAAATTCGTGGCGCTTTTCCTTCATGTGATTTACCACAATAGTCGAAAGCGCGCGGTATATCTGCGTATTGGTCGCGTTCTTTACATCGGTTCTGTAATCCACCTCAAGAATACTCTTGAGCTGCTTCAAAAGCTCGTCCTTGGATATCGGTGATTTCATTGGATCGTACCCCTTTCATAATCAAGTCCGCAAAACATAAGTATATTATACACCAATATGAAAACTTTTTCAAGAGATTTTGGTGATAACTGTCAAAAAAAACAAAAAAATTCACTTCTATTCGTCATTTTTCACAACTCCCAAAACAAAAAAATTACACAAAGAAATAACTTTGTATAAAATCAGACTGCTGATAAACCCTCATCTGCGTTGTCAGGCGTATTGCGGCAGGCACTAAGGCAACTAGTTGCCGAGCCTAGCCGCAATACCCCTTCCTAGCATCTGAGGGCTTCTCGGCAGTCTGAAGATTACTGTTTTCGAGCGAGAAAATACTCGTCGTCCGGATCAAAATACGGGCAGTTGTAGTTTGTGCCGCTTAAAAAGCGGTACATCTCGTCCTCGTCGAGGTTCACCAGACAGCACCAGCAGTCGCATTCCTCGTCGTAGACGTAGTTTGAACATTCGTCGCAGTTACTCATAAAAACCGCCTCACTTGAGAATTGAAGTGTAAAAATCGTCCCACATCTGCAAGACGTGCTTTTTCTCGTAGAACTCGTTTCCGCGCTTTGCGTTCTCACAGCCGCGGCGGTAATACTCTTCGTCGCCGCGGAGCTTTTCGATAGCTCTCACAAAGCCGTCGACGTCGTTTTCCCGATAATAAAAGTCGAAGAGAATGTTGTTGTAAATGGGAATATCCCGCAGCAGAATGGGGATATTTACGCACATCGCCTCCAGGATCGTCATAGGGAACAGCTCCTCAAAGGAGGGCAGAAACATCACGTCCGCGGCGTTGTAGATGAGATTCATTTTCTCGCGGTCAACGATCCCGAGGAACCTTACGTTCGGCGGCGGGTTCTTTACCGTTTCGCGGATCTCGTCATAGCCGTCCGTAAGCCGCCCGAAGCTGAATCCGCCCGCCCAGACAAACTGCACATCCGGCAGCCTCTTCGCACATTCCAGAAAATCGAAAACGCCCTTTCTCACCTGAAGCTGCCCCGCGCACATGACCGTAAACTTATCCTCGGGGATCTTCAGCTTTTGTCTTATCTTAGCCTTTTTCTGCGCAGACAGCGGGTGGAACATATCCGTATCGACATAGTTCGGAATATACGTTACCCTGTCGCGCGGGATACCATATTCCTCCAGCGCGTCGATAAAATACGGATTTACAACAACGATATGATCCATAACGCTGTAAAACTTTATCATGTATTTATAGAATATCGCCCGTGCGGGTTTCGGTAGATTCAGACTTTCGTCCACGGTAGACGGAAGAAAATGCACATAGCACACCGAAGTCCCGTTTTTACAGCGGCGTTTTTTGTTTATGAAGAACGAGGGATTTATCGTGTGATAATGTGTGATGTCAGCCGCCATGCTCGCGTTTTCAAAAACCTCGAACTTGTCCGCAAGTCCCTCTTTAACAAGCCGCACCTGCTCGAGATACGCCGAGCCTACGCCCTGCCCCTTAACGCTTGTCGCCTTTGAGATCATGTTGATGGTTTTCTTTTTGCTCATTTTTCCGTTCTCCTTGAAGTTAATGATCTATATAATTATACAACAGACCGCGCGAGTTGTCAACGCAGTTTATCTATAAGCTCCGAGATAGCCTCCAGCCGAAACTCGCAGCGGTCGGCGGTGCCGAAGCCGTAAGCCGCGTGCGCAAACTCCGCTCCGGCTTTGTATGCGCTGTCGCAGTCGCCCTGCGTGTCCCCGACATACAGCGCTTTTTTAAGGGAATTGCGCTCCATGATAAGTCGTATGTTGTCGGATTTTTCGAGATGATCGTCGCCCCAGCACAGCCTGTCGGCAAACATCTCCTCCAGCTTGTAGAATTCCAAAAACGCCTCGATATATCCCGCCTGACAGTTGCTGACAATAAACAGCGGATAGCTCTTCGAGAGCGTCTCAAGCGTGCTTACGGTATCGGGGAACAGCCTGCCGCCGTGCGCTCTCAGATACTTGTTCTCGCACTCGCAGCACCTGTCGAGGAACTCCTGCCGCTTTTCCTCCGGCTCATTCGGAAAAAGCCGCTCGGCTATCGTCGTCATAGTAAGCCCCATAACGCTCTTGATATCGCGCTCGGTGAACATATCCCTGCCCACCGCCTCGTTCCAAGCGCGGGCAACGTTTTCCGCGCTGTCCCAGAGAGTTCCGTCCATATCAAAAATTATTCCGTCGTATTTCTCGTGCATAGAAATTCTCCTTAAAGAAAGACCCGCTGCCGTCTGACAGCGGATCTTAGAGCCTGTTTAGTATCTTGAAGTGCGCAGATTTCGCAGCAGATTTTGCGTATTTCGAGGCGATTTTTCGCAGA
>JAFLUD010000007.1 GCA_022508965.1 Oscillospiraceae bacterium | reverse complement strand
ACACCGCGTCTACATTACGCAAACAGGGGCAAAATCCTGTTACCACTCAACAACACCATCAGAGCAACGCAAAGTTCCCCGAACATGGGAAGCGACATAGAACCACCAGCAACATAGCATTCCCCAAAACAAAAAGCCATAGCACCCTTGATATCAAAAGTGCTATGGCTGAAAACTCTGTTATACCTTACTTCGCCGTCATTTCGGCGATCAGCTCTTTAAGGCGGCTGACCGCGTTTTCCGGGGCGAGCTTCTCGGAGAGCGTTTTGTCGCGCGATGACAGCTCGTATATCCCCTCGTCGAGGTTTCTGGGGCTGATGACCACGCGCAGCGGAACTCCGATGAGGTCGGCGTCCGAGAACATCACGCCCGCGCGGACGTTCCTGTCGTCGTAGATGACCTCGACGCCCGCGGACTGCAGGTCGTCATAGAGCTTGTCGGCGGCGGCTTTAACGCGCTCGTCGTCGGCGCGGACAGCGCACAGATGCACCTGCCAGGGGGCTATCGCCATCGGCCAGATAGGACCGTATTCGTCGTGAGAAGCCTCCGCGACCGAAGCCGCAAGACGTCCCACGCCTATGCCGTAGCAGCCCATGATCGGGATCTGCTCCTTGCCGTCGGCGTCAAGGTAGGTCATTCCCATAGACTTGGAATACTTCGTGCCAAGCTGGAAGATGTTCCCGACCTCAATTCCGCGGGAAATGGTTATGGAATGTTCGCCGCATTCGGGGCAGATACCGCCGTCCTTTATCTTCGCGAAGTCATGGAATTCCACCTCGCCGCAGTCGCGGGAGATGTCCAGACCCGTGCGGTGGAAATCCGCCTTATTAGCGCCGCAAACGAGGTTGTTGGTGTTTTTGAGCGACTCGTCAAACAGAACGACGTGCGGCGCGTTCACCTTAAGCTCGACGGGGCCGATAAATCCCGCAACCAAGCCGCATTCCTCGTCGATGACCGCGGGTCTGATATCGCAGCCGAGGTAGTTTGTGAGCTTTGTTTCGTTCACGTCCAGATCGCCGCGGATAAACAGCACGACAAACTCATCGTCGGGTATTTTCTGGTAAATAACCGCCTTAAGCGACTTCTCCGCAGGGGAATTCAGGAAATTGCAGACCTCTTCGATGGTGTGGCAGTCTGGGGTGTGAACTTCGGTAAGCGGCGCCGATTCCGCGTCGCAAACGTTTTCGATAATGGACTTCGCCGCCTCGACGTTGGAGGTGAAGCCGCAGTGCTTGCAGATAGCGATGGAATCCTCGCCCACGGGAGTCAGCAGCATAAACTCATGCGAAACGCTGCCGCCCATCATGCCGCTGTCGGACTTTACCGAGATAACGCCCGGCGCGCCGCAGCGCCTGTACACGTTCTCATACGCCTTATGCGCGCGCTTGTAGTATTCCTCCAAGTCCTCCTGAGAGGTGTGGAAGGAATACGCGTCCTTCATGGTGAACTCGCGCACGCGGATAAGACCGCCGCGCGGACGCGCCTCGTCGCGGAACTTCGTCTGTATCTGGTAGATCATAAACGGGTATTTAGTGTAGGAATTAGCGTATTCGCGCACCAATTGCACCGCCGCTTCCTCGTGGGTCATACCCAGCACCATCGGCTGCTTGTTTCTGTCGGTAAAGCGCAGCAGCTCGCTTCCTATGGATTCATAGCGTCCGCTCTCGCTCCAGAGCGACGCGGGCATTACCACAGGGAACTGCACCTCCTGCCCGTCGATAGCGTCCATTTCCTCGCGGATGATCTGCTCGATCTTTCGGGTTATCCTCTTAAGCGGGGGATAGCTCGAGAAAATTCCGTTGGCAACGTATTTGATGTAGCCGCCGCGCACCATAAGCGCATGGGAGTCGATCTGACAGTCGGAGGGACGCTCCTTGAATCTATCGCCGATTAACTTGTCCAGTTTCATTTCAGTAATTCCTTTCGTAAAAAAATAAAACGCCCCCTGCAAACAGCAAGGGACGAGTAAATACAACCCGCGTTACCACCCAAATTCGGATAATCCGCATCTCAAAATCTCGTAACGGGAGACACCGTCGCCCCTTGATCAATGCTTTCGGGGCGCGCTCAAAGACGGGTTCGGCAGGGGAAAAAGAACGGCTCGCAGCCTACGCCGTCTCTCTGAACAATTTCCGATGCGTACTGTTTCTTATCAACGCTTTAAAATATTATTTTTGCGACACCGCATGACCTTTGCGCGGTGTTGTCTTTAATGATTATAGCATATTCTTCATAATTTTTCAAGGGGGTTTGTGCAATTTTTTTGTGGAACGGGTCAGCGCACAAAATTTCTCCGACCGCATACAATACCCTAAGAGGTGATAATCTTGCTCGTTGAAACTAACTACGACCGCCGCGCGGCGGTGCGGTACGCGCTGGACTGGGCGTATGCGCGAAATCCGCGTTTTTACGATTTCGAGGACATCGGCGGCGACTGCACGAATTTCATATCGCAGTGCCTGTACGCGGGATGCGGGGTGATGAATTACACGCCCGAAACGGGCTGGTTCTACATTGACTCCAACAACCGCGCCCCAGCCTGGACGGGAGTGAATTTTCTCAGGGAATTTCTGCTGACGAACCTGGGAGTCGCGGTCTATGCCGAGGAAGCGCCTTTTTCGGAGCTTCGCCGCGGCGACATTATCCAGCTGGTAAACCGGGAGGGCGCGTTCTATCACACGGTAATTATTTCCGAGATCTTCAGTCCCGCCGTTCCCGAAAACATTTTTGTCTGCGCCCATTCCGTCGATTCCCGAAACCGCAGGCTGTCCACCTACAATTACGCCGACGCGGTGGGATTCCACATAATCGGCGCGAGAAAAGAGTTGACAGTGTAAAGTGTAAAGTGTACAGTGAAGGTGCGCCTTCGGCGCTATTTAAATTAAGTCCGCGTAGCGGACACCTTTACTGTCAACTTTACACTGTCAACTTTACACTTTGATAAAGGAGTAACCTATGTTCATCTATACCGTAAAGCCCGGGGATAATCTGACGCTGCTGTCGCGGCGGTTCGGGATCCCCGTGAACAGGATCGCCGCGGACAACGCGCTGCGCTCGCCGAATTTGCTGGCGGTCGGACAGAATCTGATAATAATGTCCGATTCCATGCGCTATCAGGTGAGCGAGGGACAGACGCTGTTTTCCATCTCGCAGGAGTTCGAGGTGCCGCTGGAAACGCTTCTCGAGGCGAATCCAAACGTAAACCCGATAGCGTTGATGCCAGGTGAGATCATCATAATCCCTCAGGAAAACCGCGCGCCGCGCCGCCCCGCGATCGTAAACGGCTTCGCCTACCCGAACATAACCGAGTTCGCGCTCAATTGTACGTTGCCGTTTCTGACGTTTCTGTCGCCGTTTTCCTACTCGCTGACGCCGCTCGGGGAGCTGATAGCTCCCTCCGCCGACGATCTTATCTACCGTTCCTCGAGAAGCGCCGTTATGCCGCTTATGGTGGTGACGAATATCTACGACGGGACCTTCTCGACAGAAGTCCTCTCGCAGGTTCTCGCGGAACCCGATTCCCGCGAACGCCTTATCGGATCGATCCTCTTTGAGCTGGACGACAAGAAGTATTACGGCGCTTTGCTGGATATGGAATACATCTCCCCAGACGACCGCGAAATCTACAACGACTTTTTGAGGGAACTCTCCGAGCGTCTGCATCTGAGGGGATATATTCTCGTGACCGCCGTAGCGCCCAAATACCGCGCCGATCAGCAGGGTATCCTCTACGAATCGCACGACTACCCCGTTCAGGGAAAATACGCCGACTACGTTATCATCATGACGTACGAATGGGGTTATACATACAGCACATTATGATTATGCTATTTTGGCAATAAAGGCTCCGTAAAGATCGTGAAGTTAGCCTCGTCGGGATTGCGGCGGGTGTTGCGCTCGGTTTTTGTGTAAGTCACGCGCTTGATAACCGATTTCAGCAGGCGGTTTTTCTCCGCGGCGTCGCTTGAGGTTCGATAGATCAGGATCACGTTCTCCACGCGCGGGATAAACTCGTTTCGCGCGTTGAAGCTGTCCCGATAGCTTTTAAGTTCTTGTTCGACCCGGGCGATCTTGTCCTCGGCAGCCGATATTTTTCCTTTGAGGATTTCGCTGCGTTCCCGGAAGATCTCGGGAGTATAGATTCCCTGTTCCAGCAGGTCGAACGTGTTCTCGAGCTGTTTTTCAATCACTTCTTTTTCGGACTTCAGGTCGGAGATCTTTTTTGCGGTGATATCCATCGTGCTTTCGTTTACAAGCGGAGCATTTTCCTCAACACGAATTCTATACTCATTAAGCCAGTTTTCAAGCCCGTCGATAACGGCGTTTTCCACCAGATGTAGCTTGGACGCGACCGTTTCACAGTAGCGGTTGGAGCATTTGAGCGTAGCGCTTCGGCAGCGGCTGTTTTCGCCGAGCCGTGTCATTGCCGAGCCGCATTTTCCGCAGTAGATCAATCCCGAAAGTGGGTTTTTGAGCGACAGATCGGATTTTTTCGGCGGGGTGACTTTGCGGCTGAGCAGTTCCTCAACCTTGTTAAAATCCGCCTCCGATATAAGCGGCGGATGCAGCCCGTCAACATAAACGCACTCGTCGTTTTTCACGCGGTGTTGAACGAGATTCCCGTCCGACAGTTCCTTGACGTATTTTCGGTAGCCCCAGCGCGTTTTCCCGATATACACGGGATTCTTCAGTATGTTGATCACCGTGGCGACGCTCCAATGTTCGTTGCGCCGCGGTTTGATACCAAGCGCGTCCAGCTTCCGGGCGATTACATATTTACCGTCGCCCGCGAGATACATTTCAAATATCAGCTGCACGACCTTGCTCTCGTCGGGGTCAGGCTCGAGAGTATATCCTTTGTCTTTGGGAATCTTCACTTTATTGTAGCCGTACGGCGCCGTTGAGCCGATAAAGCGCCCTTCCTTCGCCGAGGCAATGCGTCCGCGCTGGATCCGCCGTCCGATGATTTTAAATTCGCGCCGCGCCATAAACAGCTCGAACTCGAAATATTCCTCGTCAAACTCGGAGTTCGGGTCGTATGTCTTCTTCGGAGTGATTATCTTGGTGTTCGACAGCCGGAACGCGCGTGCGATTATGCCTTGATCTATTGTGTCTCCGCGCGCCAGACGGTCGATATCCATGCACAGAACGCCCGCATAAGTGCGCTTCTCGATCTCCCCGAGGAGATTCTTTATTTGCGGCCGCCCCTCGATACTGTCTCCCGAAACGACCTCCTCGTATATATCGGAAACGGTGATGTTCATTTTCTGCGCAAGCTCCAGCAGCGCGTTCTTGTGCCGCGCCAGCGTCTCGCCCTCGCCGTGGGCTTCCGCGTCCAGATCCGCGCGCGATTTGCGGAGGTACATTGCGTATTGGTTCATAATGTCTCCTTTGGGTTGATATATTTAATTGGGGGCTAATGGCGGTGTATGTTTATCTATTTCATTGTACAGATAAATATAATACTCCGCATATTCAGGATTGTTGAGACGATAGCAGTCAATTATAGGTTTGAGCTTAAGATATGTTTTTGTAACTGCTACGCCACTTGCTGTTTTCCCCTTTTTATTATAAAAATGTAGTCTAGGTATCTTGTGAAGTTTCAGCATCATTCCCCAATTGTGGTAGAAATTAATCACTTCTATGATGGAATCGGGAACTTTGTTCGGGAAATCATCCAACATCTCCTCGATTTGTTGTGGATTAGAATTGTATATAATTTTTTTTCCTTGAACTATAGCTTCGCTTCTAGCTTGAGTGAAATATGAACTTATCGAATCAAGATAATTTGAGCGAAAACTAAGTATACCAAGAATTAGTGCACCAACACCTGTAATCATTCCGATGCTTCCTGTAATTGCGCCAATAATGCTAATTATAACTTCTGTTTCCATTTTCCATTCCTCATATAACGTGTTTTGTACAAAAAATTGCCACTACTTTCTAACTCAGCGGTTCAGCGGTTAGATATATTGAGTTCTTCCGCAAGGCTGTCGTTAAAAGAATGTCCACGTATTTCTTCTACCTTTTCGACTAAATCTAACAGCATAGTAAAATAACTTATTCTTACTATACCCATATTGCTTAAAGAAGTAACTATTTCAAGAATTATAATTAATAAGAAAAGAATAAATGCCCAAAAAGAAAAAGCATTTAATACATTTATCATAGTAATTACAATAGCAGTCCAAACTGGTATATATCCTGTAGTAGCTTTGTCGGCTCTAGATATTTTGTCTTTGCACCATTCTTTCAAAAAATCTAATTCTTCATCAGAATATGTAGAAATCATGTTGAATAATTGCTTTTTCATATCTCCTAGTGAATTATATTTTTTACTTCGTTGCAATGCAATTAGTTTTTTGTATTGTTTTATTTCCTTTTTATCCCTTTTTAAAATAGTCAACTCATTATTCTTTTTATTCCTCATAGATTTACCCTTTCTGTAAAAAAGTTTACATATAATTTGTGTTAGGGTTGGCTATAACCCCTCGAATTTCTGCTTGTTTGCTTAAAACGCTTTTGTATATGGATTTGCAAGTGTTTGCAATAAAATGTTTTACTCAAGCTCCAGCAGCGCAGTCTTGTATCGGAAGAGCGCTTCTCCCTTGACGTGAGCTTCGATCTCAAGATCGGCACGCGATTTGCGGAGGTACATTGCGTATTTCATGGGTCACCTCTTATGTTGGGCTATTGGACGGTTTCCTTTCGGCTTCCTTTTCATCTTTAATTGCAACGATTTCACTAAGCAGTTGCTCCTCTTCGTGCCTCGCTATGTACCATTGCTTTATCAGAAGCTCAATTAGTTTAATCAGCTTTTCGGCTTCTCCCGTGTCAATATCTACAATAATGTTTGTGTCTTTTTCCATGTGAGCGCCTATATTGCCTATTTTCCTTAATGCGTCGATTGCATTCCATTGCGTTTCAGGAATTTTACCTTTAAGTGCGTCTATTTCTTTTGCTAACAATCCTTTGGTGTTTCCGGGAACATTCCAAAAATCGCGAATCATTCCTTGTAAGCAGCGTCGGGCTAGTGTTGCTGAAGCTTTAGGGCTAAGTTCAACGATAGCGCAAGCCTCTTCATAATCGTTACGGATAGATTGCGGGACATAATCAGGAAACGGTTGGTGAATCGATTTAGGTCGAATTTGTGTAACAAGATTTGAATCGTCTATTTCTTTTATTTCATTATTTTCAAATGAACATTTTAGAAGTTTAATCGTTTCTTCGTTGCATTTAGGGCATCTATGGATTCTAACATAATAAAAAGGGTTGGCACCGAAAAATTGCGGTTCTCCTTGCATATCAATATTAAAATAATAATATCCTGTTGTTCCTAAGTTTTGAGGTATGTTAAAATTTGTATATTGTATTTCAAAATTTACAGGAAATAATTCACCGCAAAACGGACACGTTATAACCTCATTGACTATCAAGTTTAAATACTTCCTTTCCTTTAAAGCTGAATTGGCTGATTCGACTGCGGCTTGATGTTGTGGAACTTGTTTGCGAAAGCGTCCGCCTGCAGACCGCTGTCGCTGACGTTTATCAGAATTTGCTTGTTTTCTTCATTGGAAATATAATCAATCAACAGCAGGCGGTTTATTTTTACTTTATCTTTAGTTTTTACGCGTCCGCCGACCATCGCGCCAAGCAGACCGAACGCCGCCGCGCCGATGATCATTCCGGGAGCGCTCTGTGTTACGATCTGCTGCATCTGCTTTTCGTCCAGAATCGTTACTTTCTGGACTTTTTCAATATCGAGGTTGAAACGCTGGTGATCCGAGGGCTTATTCCCCGTAAAGGCTTCCAGCTCTATCTTTTCGTTAAATAGTTTTGTTACGACCTGCACCTGTGCGGGAATAGGCAAGCCGTCGACCAATTTTCCAGAAACTGATTTTTGCATTGCATTATTTTTAACTTTGGCTTCAAGTTCAGGGTCTCTTGTTTTTACAAACATAATGATATTTATAATCATACCAAAACCACATAATAAAGTTAATATGCCTGCAGGAATAGCGGCAGGGAACTTTAATGAATTTATATTTATTATTAACCCTGCAATAAATCCTACAAAAAGGATTCCAAAAACTATTGCACCGACTTTATGCTTGCCCATAATAATACCACCTTTCAAAATGCCGCTCTGATTAAAGAGCATTATACATTAAAACGTCTTGTAGCTACCTACAACCTTCCCGACAACTCTCAGCCGTTGCACCTCGGCGCCGTCGAAGCGCTGCACGGAATACTTCTCGTTGATAGACTGCAGCTCGATCCACGTCGGACCGTAAACGATTCGCTTTACCAGGCCCTCATCACCGTCGAGGAGCACCACGCCGATATCTCCGCTGTCAACGGAGGTCTGGCGGCGAACAACGATTATATCGCCGTTCTCGATTTTCGGTGACATACTGTCTCCGTCAACCTTGATCGCGATCGTGTTATCCACGTCCGAGGGGTTCTTGATTATAACAGGGATATAATCCAATACACAGTCGCTTGCGTAGGCTCCGAAGCCCGCGGATACACTCCCGAACACGGGAACATTGTAAATACCGTCCGTGATCACCGCGCGGATGTTGGAAGGCTCGGGGGCGTCGTCGTCTTTAACGAATGAGGCCGGCGAAACATCAAATATTTCAGCCAATTTCTTTATGGTTGCACGTTTAAGGTTTTGAACGGAACCGTTTTCCCATTTTTGAACAGCCGCCTTTTGCACGCCGACCATTTCGCCTAACTGTTCCTGCGTTAGTCCCTTTTCGTTACGAAGACGTCGGATATAATTCCCAATCTTATCCATTTATATCACCCCTTTTGTAATATGTATTGTATCATATTTTTATCACTTTGTCAATATTTTTTACAAAAAATATAAAAAAAAGATACAAAACCTATTGACAAATAAAAAAATGTGTGTTATCATATAAATATCTTAAAAAGATACTGTGGAGGTGAGGCGATGAACAAGAATAAACTGCGCGCCGTTCTCGAAGAGCATGGCGAGAATCAGTCGGTGCTTGCTGAGGCTTTGGGAATATCTCGTGTAACTCTTTCCCGTAAAATTAACGAGAAAGAACATACAAAGGGATTTTCTCAGCCGGAGATCAGCACGATTATGAAACGGTACAATCTTACTATGGAACAGGTAAACGAGATTTTTTTTGCTGATTGAGTATCTAAAAAAGATACGAACTCAAAAAGGATGAGGTTCACCGAGGAGTAATACAGGCAACTGTACAATCCCCACAAACATAGAATAGAACGGAGGTGATACTATGGCAATCGTAGAGACCATCATAGCAAAAAACGGCGCGACTGTACATATCAGCGACGCGGCGTATGCGGGAGTTTCTCAGGAGGAGCTTGATCGCCGCCGCAAATATATGGAGAAGGTCGCGCGAGAGATTGCAATCAAAAACCATATCCGCGAAACACTTGCGAAAAAGGAATCCCAGTCCGAGAAGTAGACCGCCGAGGAAGTTTAAAGCTCGGACAAGCCCGGAAAGGAGGGCATACATGAACAAAACCAAGCTCACCCGACCAGAGAGCGAATGTTTTCGCAGACCCGCGATGTTCGCCATTGCTGTCGGAAAGGCGCTCGACGGAGTGCCGGCGGGGGAGCAGGTGGTTTTCACCTGCCCGATATGCGGCTCGGACGCTACCGCCTACAAAGCGGAGAACGGCCACAAATCCGCGCGGTGCGATAACTGCGATCGCACAATAAGACAATAACAACAAGGAGGACAAGCAGTAATGAAATATGCAACGATAAACACGCGCTACGGCGTTCTGTACGACCACGCTAAGGAGTTTCCGCAGTTTAAGAACAGCGCGTGGATTCTAGTGGATTGGAGCAATCGGATCACGGGAAAAATCGACCTTCTCCTTATCACCGAGGAAACCTTCATCGACGAGTGCTACGACATTACCCGTGCGGAGATCAAGGCGGCAGCCGCACCAAGCGTCGGAGACTTCCGCAAGGTAACCGATGGAATCTTTGAGATGCTTCACAAACTCAGCAAATTCTACAAAAACAACGGCGCGAAGTACAAGTGGGCGGTTACGATGTATATGAAAAATCCGTTCGATAAATTTTTATTCTCCGAGATCGGAAACACGGAGATTACAGCGTGCGATGCTTATGACGCGTATTTGAACGCGCAGAAAACGTTCCCGGATTTCTATGATATCGCCGACGCTCTGGAAGCAGACGCTTGGTACTGCGACATCGTGCAGAAAGGAGCCGCGAAGGAATGAAAACAAGACAGATAATCTCGGCGATCCTCTTCGCTGCCGGCGCGCTGACAACGCTCGGGACGACGGTTATCCTGCAATTGCAGGGCGACACCGTGAGAGTCGACGCTCTCGACATTGGCGCGATCGCGGGAATTGCCGGGGTGTTTATGATGCTGCTGTCGTTCCCGGTTGAATGGAAGGAGGACGATAATGACGGAGATTAAGCTGAAGCCCTGCCCGTTTTGCGGGGGAAGGGCGGAGCTTGATGAAATAGGTCTTATCTATCGTGTGATATGTATGAGGTGCCTGTCTAAATCAAGCTCGTGCGGTTATAGAAGGGATGCGATAGACGCTTGGAACACCCGCGTCTCCGAAAAAGACGAGAAAGGAGATGATAACAATGTCAAAACCGATAATTATTGTTGACAGGGACGAAAACGGTAAAATGCGGGCTTTGTTGCGTGGTGATGAGCTCGAAATAACGTTGGCGTTAGGCGCCGCTGTTTCGTCTGTGGTGGAAGCCTTCCGCGCTCAAAAAATTTACAGATCCGGGGTGCGCGCTTCAAATTACGGCACTACGCTGTTAAATATATTGCATACTAACGGTTTCACGCCCGAAGAAATCAAACAGGTAGGCTCGGGGCTAATTGGGCTATCCGCGATTCCGAATCTTTTTCCGCTTATAAATAAGATTCGGGAAAAAAAGAAACGCCGCCCTCGGCAAGCGAATAGGCGGCACAGAAAAATGTTTACAGTGGTATTATACCACATCGGAAAGGAAATGTCAATATGAAAACAACAGAACAGGCTATAAAAAAGCTGGATGCGGAACACAAAAAGTGTAAGGACTTATCCAAAAAGGGCGCAGCGGTAAGCCCGGCAGTGCTCGACGCTTTGAAAACCTTTTGCGGTCAGAACGAGGAGTTTTCGCAGGCCGTTGTTCAGTCGGACAAATCGGTCAAGGACTGCATCGAGCACACGGTCAAAAGCTGCGGATCGTCTATCTCCGATCTTGAGGTTTATCGCCGCGCTGTGAAGTTCTACTTCCCGGGAGCGGATGTCCACTTCGTGATGACGGTCGATCTCGGCGACGGCGGCTTTAGTAACGCACAGACCACGCAGGAAACAGCCAGGGAAGAACAGAAGCCCCAGGGCTTGCAGCTCTCGCTTGACGAGCTGCTGGACTTCTGAGGAGGTGTTTCCTGTGAAGAAGGAAAAAGCACTCGAATTTCTCCCGAAATTCCCCGAGCTGTCGGACAAGCTCCAAACCAAGCTCAGACAGCAGCTCAGACCTTTTGTCCTGTATAACCACAGCGGCAAGGCGCGGTGTACGCATTGTGAAGCAGAGTTTGAACTGGACAAAGCCGTGAAGCACAAAGAAAAGGATGTTTGCCCCGTGTGCGGCAGGAAATCCACATACATAGACTGCGTTTACAGATATGCCGGCTGTACGGTTGAGAGCGTCGCCAACGTGATGGTGTTTCTGGCGGGCGAGGATAACAACTTGTATATCCGCTGCTTTGCACAGAAGATGTTTTTCCGTCACGGCGAGCTTGTTCCGATCATCGATCAGATGGAAACTCAGCGATATGTCGTTACCCCGGACGGAAGCGCACGGTACGGTGTGGATTGGTACTGGACGAAAGAAAAGGGCTGGTACCAAAAGCATTACAAAACCGAGTGGACCGTAAGAACGAAAATCTCCGATCCGGTTTTTCTAAACCAGTATGCCTATACAAGCATAAATACCGCTGCGCTTCGTAAAACGTTTCTCAAGTACAGCGGCGCGGATCGTATGAAATTCGACGATGATCTTTCACTGTTTGACTACATTAGATTCTACGCGAAATATCCCGGTGTTGAGCGGCTCGCAAAATGCGGGCTTATGCAAATTGTGAAATGCGCTGTGAACAGGTACAGCGGCTATTATCGCAAAAACTACTACTATCACCCGTCCGAGGACACCGGCGATATCCAATGGAAGGAAAACGAAGTGCATAAAATGCTTGGTGTGACGCGCTTGGCGCTTCGGTATATCCGTGCGGGGAAGGTGGGTTACACATCATACAAGCACGCAGTCGTTGAATTCCCGAATATGTCCGAGGAACGCCGTATTGCATACGCAAAAGCGACTGATAACCGATATACTTTGCTTGGCAATCTGGCGGAATGGACAGACAAGCCCAAGACTAAGATTTTGGATTACATCATAAAGCACGGAATTGAACTGCACGATTATCGCGACTATCTGAGAATTTGCATCGAAGAACTTGGTTACGATGTAACCGATAGAGTGGTCGCTTTTCCTCCTCACTTCGCCGCTGCGCATGATCGGGTAATATCCGCGGAGGCGGCTATAAGACAGGAGCAGCTCGAAAAGCGGAACGCAGAGCTTGCCGCGAAATTTGAAAAGCTCAAAAATGAGCGGAAAAGCCTCGAGTTCCAACACGGAGATTACATCATCATCCAACCCCGGAGCGCCGCGGAGATCATCGCCGAGGGAAAGATCCTCTCGCATTGTGTCGGAGGCTACGCCGAGCGGCACATGAACGGCGCGACGACTATCATGTTCCTGCGCGAGAGATCGGCGCCGGATAAGCCGTTTTACACAATCGAAGTCAGCAACAGCTTAAAGCTGGTTCAATGCCGCGGCTACAAGAATAATTGGGAAGAGAGCGGCGGCTCCCCGAAGCCGAAGGAGATCAAGGAGCTTGAAAAGCTGTATCAACTGCACCTCGATGCCGAGCGGCAAAAGCGCGAGAAGCGCAAAAAGTCTGCGATCAAGCAGAAAGAATCAATCAAGATAGGAGCGTGAATAATGAACAGCAGTGAAATCACCGAAAATGCCGTACAGCCGCTCACGCCGGTATACATTCAGCGCGGGACCTGCCCGACCTGCAGCGCAAAGGTCGAGTGCAACGCTTCCGAGAAAATCGAAAGTATTCGCGAGTGGACGATCACGCGGTGTGCCAACTGCGGACAGCGGCTGGCTTGGAAGACGAAACGCAGATACGCATAATAAAGGGAGGACGCAAAAATGGCAAACAAACAACCGCCCGCAGCGGCGGCAACGGACAGTTACATAAAGGCGGTGGATCTCAACCGCAGGATCATCACGGCAGCGCAGCTCGCGCAGCAGTCGTTGTATGAGATGTGCACGGGGTTCAAGGAGATGCGCGACAGCAAGCTGTACAAGGAGCTGGGATACTCTGATTTCGGAGATTATTGCGAGCAGGAGACGGGAATCACCCGACAGCAAGTGCACAAATATATCGCTGTTGCGGAAAAACTCCCCGAGGATTTTGTAAACCCGGGTTTACAAAATGCACAGTTGGGAATTAAAAAACTTTATCTTCTCACCACTCTTTCGGAAGAGGAGCGCGCCGAGATCGCCGATAACACCGACCTCGAGAACACGACGGTCCGCGAGCTGGAAAACCGGATAAAGCAGCTCAAAACCGAAAAGGACAAAGCTGTCGCGGAGAGATCGGCGGCCGAAGCGCAGACCGCGGCAAAGGACGACACGATCGCCGCGCTGGAGCGAGCGGAAAATGAGCTTCAAAACCGCATTACCACACTGGAAGCCGATATCAAGCAGCTTGAAAGCCGTCCCGTGGAAACGGCGGTGCAGTATGTCGATAAAGTTCCCGACAATTACATCTCCATCGACGCGCACGAAAAGGCGGTCAAGGAATACAACGCGCAGATCGAGCAGCTCGAGGACGAGAATCTCGCACAGCAGCGCGAGGCTCACAAGGAAAAGACCGAGCTTGAGCGTCAGCTCGCCGAGGTTCAGAAGCAGCTCGAGGCTGCAAAGACCGCGCCCGCAAAAACCGACACGGACGGAGTTTTCAAGGCGTATTTCGAGAACGCCTACAAATCTCTCGATACGCTGGTGATATACGTTCGGCAGCACAGGAAATACTCGGCGAAGGTCGAAGCATTGGTGGACAACATTAAAAAATCTTTGGAGGATTCACAATGAAATTATACGAATTGACAAACGAGATGAACGACGCGGCTGAAAGCCTGGAAGCCGCGCTTGCGTGGGAGCCGGACACCAACGCCGACGGCAAGCCCATAGACGAGGACGGAAATGTTATCGCGAACATTGAGGAATACCGCGCGGAGCTGTTGGCGGTGTCCGCCGAGCTTTTGAACGCGCTCTCGGGAGCGTTCGATGAAAAGGCGGGAAACGTTGCCGTCTACATAAAGAACCTCAAAGCCGAAGCCGAGGCGCTTCACAAAGAGGAACGCGCGCTCAAATTCCGCCGGCAGGTCAAGGAACGCGCTCTCGAGCGAATGGTGGGCTATCTGCTTGACGAAATGCAGCGCGCGGGCAAGGACAAGATCAGCACACCGCAGGCGGCGATCTCTATTAGGAACAACGCTCTGAGCGTAAAGATCGACGACGAAAAGTCTTTTGTGGAGTGGGCGCAGAAGAACGATCACGATGAGCTGCTGAAATTTTCCCAGCCCGAGATCCGCAAGACCGAGGTCAAGAACCTGATAAACAGCGGCGAGAATGTTCCGGGAGCTTCGCTTATCCGCACTCAGTCGCTTATTGTGAAATGAGGTGAACGTTATGGCAATTTTCGAGGAAGTAACACGAAAGAGATCAAAGGCGCGCATAGCGCTTGTCGGACCGTCCGGGGCGGGGAAAACGCTCTCCGCGCTGCTGCTGGCTTACGGGATCACGGGCGACTGGAAGAAGATCGCGCTCATCGACACCGAGCACGAGCGCGGCAGATTCTACGCCGAGCGCACCGATTTTGAAATCGGGAAATTCCTGTACGCGCCGCTTTATCCGCCATATTCTCCCGATCGGTACATAGATTATGTTCAGTCCGCAGCACAGGCGGTAGGCGAGGACGGCGTGGTTATCATCGACAGCTTTTCTCACGCGTGGGACAACGAGGGCGGCGTGCTGGATATCAAGTCCGAGATAGCCAAGCGCCAGGGAAAGAACGATTATACCGCGTGGGACGAGGCGGGAAAGGTCCAGAACAATCTGATAAACACGATACTTTCCGCGCGCTGTCACGTTGTGATCACAATGCGGACGAAGATGGCTTACGCTATGGAGATAAACGACCGCGGAAAGACCGTTCCCGTAAAGATCGGGCTCGCTCCCGTGCAGCGTGAGAACGCCGAGTACGAGTTTGACGTGGTGCTTCAGATAAACCGCGAGCACATCGCCAGTGCTTCAAAGGACACGACGTTTTTAGACAGCTTTTGCGGCGTTATCACTCCCGATTTAGGACGGCAGCTCGCCGCGTGGCTGGATAAGGGCGAGGAACCCGTGCGCTGCGCCGACTGCGGAAAGGTGATCACTCCCACGTCAAAGCTCTCTGTAAAGGAGATCGCCGAGCGCGGCACGGAGAAATTCGGGCGGGTGCTGTGCGGCGCGTGTGCGAAAGAAGCAAGCAAGGTGACAGAAAATGAACAGTCTGAGGCCGTATCAGAATGATCTTGTGGAACAGCTCCGCGCGGATTGGCGCAAAGGGTATAAGGCTCCCTGCATAGTGCTTCCGTGCGGCGGCGGGAAGTCCTGCATACTTGCCGAAATAGCGCGGAGAACCACCGGGAACGGTAAGCGCGTTTTGTTTCTGGTCCACCGTCGGGAGCTGGTCGATCAGATCGTCAGAACGTTCATCGGCTGGGGAGTGGATATGCGGCTTTGTGACGTGATGATGGTGCAGACCGCGACCCGCCGAATAAAAAAGCTCCCGAAACCCGCGCTGATAATGACCGACGAGAATCACCACTCCTCCGCGCAAAGCTACAAGCGCATCTACGAGCATTTCCCCGATGTTCTGCGCGTGGGAGTTACCGCAACGCCCGAGAGGTTGGGCGGCGACGGTTTGGGAGACGTGAACGACAAGCTGATCATCGGCGTTTCCGTGAAATGGCTGATCGAAAATAACTTCCTGGCGCCGTATGATTACTACGCGCCGGACGTTGCCGATCTTACGGGAGTTCACACTAAAATGGGCGAGTACGTTGCCGCGGATATCGAAAAGGCGATGATAAGGAAGGCGGTTTTCGGCGATGTTATCGCGTATTACCGAAAGCTCGCCGACGGCAAAAAAGCGATCTGCTACTGCGCGAGCATAAAGCACAGCGAGGCAATGGCACAGAGCTTCTCGGCGGCGGGAATTCCCGCTGCGCATATCGACGGGGAGACTCCCAAAGAACAGCGCGCCGAGATCATCGCGAAATTCCGCGCGGGGGAAGTTCAGATCCTCTGCAATGTCGACCTCATCAGCGAGGGCTTCGACGTTCCCGACTGCGACTGCGCGATATTGCTTCGACCTACACAGAGCCTCACGCTGTATATTCAGCAGTCGATGCGCTGTATGCGTTACCGCGAGGGCAAGCGCGCGGTCATCATCGACCACGTCGGGAACTACGCGCGGTTCGGGCTGCCCGACGACGACCGCGAGTGGAGTCTGGAGAAAAAGCAGCGCAAGTCCCGCGAACAGGGCGAAGAGGTAAAAGCGAAGATGTGCCCCGATTGTTTTCTGACGTTCAATCCAAAGGATAACAAAGAGCCGCTTGTTTGCCCATATTGCGGGCATATTTTCGAGAAGAAGGAACGGCGCGAGATCAAACAGCAGACCGCCGAGCTTAAGAAGATCGAGGGATTCAGACTTCGGTTTGACGACCCGCGAGAATGCCGCAGCTTCAATGATCTTTTAGAATACGCGAAACGCAAGGGATATAAGCGCGGCTGGGCTTATTACAAGGCAAAGGAGATGGGATTCTTAAATGACAAAGGAGCATAGCATTCAGAACGACATCCGCAACAATACAGCGGATATCGCAGTACTGTTCCGCGCGAACGTCGGAAAGGGAATAACTTACGATGGAAGGCATTTCGACACCAGGCTTCCGGTTGGGTTTTCGGATCTGTTCGGATTTCGGATATCGGACGGGCGCGCGGTGTTTATCGAGGTCAAGGCTCCGGGCGGGCGTCTACGCTCGGAACAGGTCAAGTTTATGGAAAAAATGTGGTCTTACGGCGCGATTGCGGGGGTCGCTCACAGCGTCGAGGAGGCACGCGAGTTAATTCAAGGAGGTTAAATTTTATGGCATTCAAAACAAACAACAGCAAGGCAAGCGAGGGTTTCATTCTTAAGCCCGAGGGCGATTACGAGGTGATTATCGAGGGCGCGGAGATCAGAACTCTCCAGAGCGGAGCGCAAAAAATCGGCTTTAAGTACGTTATCCGCAACGATGTCGAACAGCGCTTCCAGAACGGGAAGATCTTCGACGACGTTTGGAAAAAGAAAGACCCGAACGCGGACGATCTCGCCGTTGACGGCTTCAATTTCGGGCAGCTTATGGCGATAGCGAGCGCCGCGCGCTTGCCCGACGGGCAGGATTACGAGACGCTCGCCGAATTTCTCGCCGCGCTTACGGGAAAGCCGATGAAGGTGCATCTGTATCACGATGATTACAACGATAAATATTACGAGAAAGTCGACCGTCACTATCCCACGGATTTCCCGGAGGTAAAGCACATCGCAAAGGCTCCCGCAAACCCCGCGGGCTATGCCGCGCCTGCTGCGACATCGTTTGCGGGGTCAATACCCATCGCGCCCGTTGAGGACGATGATGAGTATCCGTTTTGAACAAGGAGGACACTTGAATGACTATTTTTGATACAAAACTGCACCTCAACGAATTTGCGGCCGAGGTACACGAAAACGCCGTAGATCACGGTTGGTGGAAGAACGAGAAATCTTTCTCGGAAATTATCGCACTGTGCCACTCCGAATTGTCGGAAGCGTTAGAGGAATACCGCAAAGGCAAAGAGCCTACGGAATCCTATTACAACGGCGAAAAGCCCGAGGGAATAGCCGTAGAGCTTGCGGATTGTATACTCCGCATCCTCGATTATTGCGCGTTCGCGGGAATTGACATTGACAAGATCCTGCGCGAAAAACACGAATACAACAAATCGCGCCCGTACAAGCACGGCGGAAAGAGGTGCTAGAATGGCTAGATACATTGACGCGGACAAACTTGCAAAAGACTTAGATGAAAACGTCCTAAATGATCCGAATTGCCCGATGTTTATTGCTGCTACGGTAGACCAATATATTGGCACCGCACCTACCGCCGACGTGCAGGAGGTAAGGCACAGCAAATGGATAGGAAGTTTTACAAGTGGCTTTGGTTTTGTGTGCTTAAAATGTCAAAAGCCTTCTCAGATCAAAACAAACTACTGCCCCAATTGTGGCGCAATAATGGACGGCAACAACATTACATAAAACTTCAGTCCAACCCGTGCTACAATGTACCCGAAGGGAGTGATAAAATGCGTTTGTTTGACGCGGTAAAGCAGTCCGTAACAACGCTTCAGGCGGCGCAGAGTTACGGTATCGAGATAAAGCGCGGAATGTGCCTTTGCCCGTTCCACAAGGAAAAAACGCCCAGCGCAAAGGTGGACGAGCGTTTTCACTGCTTCGGGTGTGGCGCGGATTATTCGGTGATAGACTTCACGGCGGAGCTGTTCGGGCTGTCGCCTGTGGAAGCGGCGAAGAAGCTCGCGTTTGATTTCGGAGTTCCTTATGACGACGCGAACTATCGTCCTACAAAAGAGGAGCGAGAGCGGCAGCGCGCGATCCAAAAGCAGCGCGAGAATTCGGAGAGGTTCGACGCGCTTGTGAAAAGGTGCTTTGTGATCTTGCGGGACTATTATCATCTGCTGATTTTATGGCGGAAAAAGTATGCGCCGAAAACAGTCGGCGAGGAATTCGACCCGCGGTTTGAGAGATCGCTTGCGCACATGGATTTTGTCGACTGGGCGCTTGACGTTCTGAATACGGGAACGGCGGAGGAGAAATCCGACTTTATTTTGGAACACGGGAAGGGGGTGCTGCGGCTTGAAGAACGGATTTTCGAGCTTGCCGGAGAATCGGCGTGCTGAAATGGAGCAGCTGATGGACGAGGTTTTCGAGGATCCCGAGGAACAGCATATCGGGCGGCTGTATTCCTTTGACGACACGGGCAACGCCGCGCGCTTTTGCGATATGTTCGGCGACAGCATGATCTACAATCACACCGACAAAGCCTGGCTGTACTGGGACGGGAGAAAGTGGCAGGTCGATCTTAATAAAGAGGCGTTTCGGCGCGCCGCGCTGTCGATCGAAAAGATGCAGGAGGAGCTGTCGTTCTACCAGAGCGAGGACGAGGAGACCGCAAAGCAGTTCACCAAGCACATCAAATACACGCGCTCGATGAAGGGCGAGAAGGCATTGGTGGAAATGGCGCAGCAGCTGCTCCCCGTGCTTCCGAGCCAGCTCGACAGACACGTCATGGCATTCAATACGGCGAGCGGCATCGTCAAGCTCAAGACGGGAGAGATCATTTCGCACGATCCGAAGTGGCTCATCTCAAAGCTCTCCGATGTGGAATACTCGGAGCAAAACTGTCCGTTATGGCTGAAATTCCTCGACGAGATCTTCGCGGGGGACAAGGACCTGATACGCTATGTGCAAAAGGCGGTCGGATACTCTATGACGGGGAAAACGAGTGAACAGTGCGCGTTTTTTCTGTTTGGAGTGGGAAATAACGGAAAATCAACGTTTTTGGACATTATCCGTGAAATTATGGGCGATTATGCTATGAACATACAGCCCGAAACAATTATGATCCGCACCGCGAACTCCGCCGCAAACAGCGACATCGCACGGCTTAAAGGTGCACGCTTCGTGACCTCGGTCGAACCGAACGAGGGAATGCGCATAAACGAGGGCTTGCTCAAGCAGCTTACGGGTGAGGACACCGTGACGGCGCGCAGGCTTTACGGTAACGAGTTCGAATTCAAGCCGGAGTTCAAGCTCTGGATGGCGACAAACCACAAGCCGATAATCCGCGGCACCGACACGGGTATCTGGCGGCGAATACACATGATCCCGTTTACCGTCTCGATTCCCGAGGAAAAGAAGGACAAGGAGCTGAAAACGAAGCTGCGCGCGGAACACTCGGGGATCCTGCGGTGGATGGTGGAGGGCTGTTTGCTGTGGCAGCGCGAGGGGCTGCAGATGCCGCGTGCCGTGCTGAATATGTGTAAGGAATACCGCCGCGAGATGGACGTCATCTCCGCGTTTATCGAGGATAGGTGCGAGGAGAGGTCAGGCGCTTACGCGCAATCTACGGAACTCTACTCGGCGTATACCGCGTGGTGCGATGCCAATAACGAATATAAGATGTCGAATACCAAGTTCGGGATCGAAATGGCAAAGCGCTTTGAAAAGAAGCATACCCGCGACGGTTGGTTTTATATCGGAATAAAATTGTTTCAGTAGAAAGGAGTGTGACGACTTGTGACGGGTTTACGGCACTTTATAACTTCTCTTATAAGAATTTCAAAATAATTTTTATATAGAGGTTATTGGAAAAGGGGTCAAACTTGTCACAACCCGTCACGGACATTTTATGGAAAGAATAAACTTCAATTCCTTGTCCAACGAGGAACTCCGCGGAATGGAGCGCAAGGCTTGGAGCGGCGTGCTGGATTACAATCAATTTCCCGCGCCGGAGTACAAGTTCTTCGATACCGTCGCGGCGCTGGGAATGCGTCACCGACACGAAAATTTCCCCGCGGAATTGCTTCGGGACGACATCGAAAACGCGCGGGAGATCTACCGCAAAGAGCGCGAGCAGCTTACATACAATCTGGAAGCGCAGCGAAAATACCAATCGGCAATAATGCGCGCCGACGAGCTCAGGATCGCGATAAATAAAGCGAACTCCACGGAAGAAAAGCTGCGGTTCGCGTTGGAGTGCATCGAGCTGCTCACGGGCGAAAATGGCTTCGCACCACGGAATTTAAAGGGGGAACACTCATGACCGCAAAGGAATATTTGAAGCAGTACAAGACGCTGGATGCCCAGATCGACGCGAAGCTCGCGCAGATAAACCGGCTTCGGGAACGCGCGCGGTATGTTTCGGCGGCAGGATCGGACGGGATACACGGGAGCGCGCCGGGCGACAAGGTGGGCGAGCTTACCGCGAAGATCGTTGACCTTGAGCGTGAGATCAATTCCGAGATCGACAGGCTTGTTGACTTGAAGCGCGAGATCAAGGAGAACATCGCAAAGCTGCCGGACGCGGTGCATCGCACGGTATTGGAAATGAAGTACATAAACGGCTGGACGGCGTTGAAAATCGCTTTGCGGCTTAACTACGCGCAGAGAACCGTTTACTTATATGAACGCGACGCGCTCGAAAGTTTTGCAGTGTTTTGCAGTAATTGTGTGGTATGATGGTATTATGAAATAATAAAAAAAGCTCCGATACCTGTCGGGGCTTTTTGTTTTGAAAGGAGTTGCCGCTTATGACGGATAAGCAGAAACGCTTCTGCGACGAGTATTTGATTGATCCGAATGCCACACAAGCGGCAATTCGTGCGGGATATTCTGAGAAAACGGCTTACAGCGTTGGTCAGCGAATGTTGAAAAATGTTGAAGTCAGAAATTATATTGACGAGCAGCTGGAGCAGATCCACAACGAGAAGACCGCCGACGCGCAGGAGGTTATTGAGTATCTCACCTCTGTTATGCGCGGGGAAAGCTCTTCCGAGGTCGTTGTTGTTGAGGGCGTCGGTGAGGGCTGCTCCGAGGCGCGGCGTGTTACTAAGGCTCCCGATGAAAAGGAGCGCCTGAAGGCGGCGGAGCTGCTCGGCAAACGTCACGGGCTGTTCACCGATAAGGTGAACGTAACCGGCGCGGTCCCCGTGGTGATCTCGGGAGATGGTGACCTTGAATGAGCGACGAATCTATCTCCCCGATATTGTCGGAAAGGGCTACAAGGAATTCTGGAACTTCAAGGGACGTTATCGCGTTGTAAAGGGCAGCCGCGCTTCCAAGAAAAGCAAGACTGCCGCGCTGAATCAGATCGTGCGGCTTATGCAGTACCCCGACGCGAATCTGCTGGTTGTCCGCAAGGTGTTCCGAACGCTCAAGGACAGCTGCTTCACCGAGCTTAAATGGGCGATAAAACGGCTGGGGGTCTCGGAGTTCTGGGAGATCAAGGAATCACCGCTGGAAATGACATATATTCCGACGGGGCAGAAGATCTACTTCCGCGGGCTGGACGATCCTCTGAAAGTAACCTCTATCACCGTCGAGCGCGGGTACCTTTGCTGGTGCTGGATTGAGGAGGCTTACGAGATCGGCAGCGAAGCCGATTTTGACACGCTCAATGAATCTATCCGCGGCGCCATTCCCGAAGAGACGGGGCTGTTCAAGCAGTTTACGCTCACATTCAATCCATGGAACGAACATCACTGGCTAAAAAAGCGTTTTTTCGATGATCCGCGTGAGGACACGCTCGCAATAACCACAAACTATTTGTGTAACGAATGGCTTGACAAAGCCGATCTGCAGGTTTTTGAGAATATGAAGCTCACAAACCCCAGGCGTTACCGCGTGGCGGGTCTGGGCGACTGGGGAATTGTCGAGGGTTTGATATATGAGAATTGGGAAGAAAAGCTGTTCGATATTGACGAGGTGCGAAAGCTGCCGTCGGTGCGTTCGGGGTTCGGTCTGGACTTCGGTTATGTGAACGATCCGACGGCTTTTTTATGCGCGCTTGTGGACTGCCCGAACAAAACCGTCTGGATATTCGACGAAATATACAAGCGCGGTCTTTCAAACGAGAAGATCGCCGAGGATATCAGGGACGCGGGGTATTCCAAAGAAAAAATAGTCGCCGACAGCGCCGAGCCAAAGAGCATAGACCGCCTGCGCGAGCTGGGGCTTTCGCGTATCGAGAGCGCTCGCAAGGGCAAGGACAGCATAATGAACGGAATTGATTTTTTGCAGGACTTCAAGATCTTTATTCACCCGAAATGCGTGAATACGATCACGGAGATCTCCAATTACACCTGGGACACCGATCCCAAGACGGGACAGAAGATCAACAGACCTATCGACGATTTCAACCATCTGATGGACGCGCTGCGTTATCTTATGGAACAGTTCAGCCGCTCGAATGCGTTTTCTTTTGATTAATAGGGGTGTGAGATGTTTTTATTTGACGATATCACGACGCGGATCGGGAACGCGATAACCGCGGGCGCCGAAAGCCGGATGTCCGAGCTTGAATTCTTTGAGACGGAGCTGTCACGCTGGCGGAATTCCCCCGAGCGCATGGCGCAGATAGGTGGGCATTTATATTATGGCGGAGAGCACGATATTCTCTTCAGAAAGCGTATGGTCATCGGCGAAAACGGCGAGCTTACGGAAGTGACCAATCTCCCGAATAACCGCATTGTGGATAACCAGTATAAAAAGCTCGTGAAGCAGAAGGCGAATTATCTGCTCGGTCAGCCGTTTGTGGTGGAAAGCCAAAACAAGGCGTATGTTGAGGCGCTGAAAGAGATATTCAACAAGCGCTTTATGCGTACCCTCAAAAACGCGGGAAAGGCCGCTCTGAACGGCGGCGTCGCGTGGCTTTATCCTTGCTTTGACGAGCAGGGAAAGCTATGTTTTCGATATTTTCCCGCGTATGAGATCAAGCCCTACTGGAAGGACAGCGAGCATACGGAGCTTGACTGTGCGCTTCGGCTGTACTGCGTGGAGGGCTACGAGGGGGCGGCTCCCGTTGTTATTCACAAGGTCGAGATATACCGCGATCTGGGTGTGGAAAAGTATATTCTCACCGACGGCGGCAGGCTCGAGCCGGATCTTGACGAGAACGGTCTGTATAAATACGCGTATGTTACGGCGGGGGACGTTTCGCTCAACTGGGCGAAGATCCCGCTTGTCGCGCTGAAATACACCGAGACGGAAACTCCGCTGTTAAAGCAGGTAAAGACGCTCCAGGACGGGCTGAATATCATGCTGTCGGACTTCGAGAACGCTATGCAGGAGGACGCGCGAAACACCATTCTTGTGCTGAAAAACTACGACGGCACAAATCTCGGGGAATTTCGGCGCAATCTTGCAACCTACGGCGCGGTCAAGGTCCGCTATGACGGCGAGACCAAGGGCGGCGTTGAGACGCTGGAGATCAAAGTTAATTCCGATAATTACAAGTCGATAATCGAGATATTCAAGAAGGCTATCGTCGAGAACGGTATGGGCTATGACGCGAAGGACGACAGGCTCTCGGGGAATCCCAACCAGATGAATATACAGTCGATGTATTCCGATATCGACCTCGACTGTAACGACTGGGAAACGGAATTGCAGGCGATGTTTGAGGACCTGCTGTTTTTCGTGAACGCCTACCTCGCAAACAGCGGCAGGGGCAATTTCGAGGGCGAGAAGGTCAACATAATTTTCAACCGCGATATTCTCATAAACGAGAGCGAGGCGATCGAAAACTGTGCGAAGTCCGTCGGACTGCTTTCCGATGAGACGATCGTCGGACAGCACCCGTGGATCGACGACAAGGAAGAGGAGCTGCGAAGACTGGCAGCGCAAAAGGAACGGGAGGAATCCGAGGCTCGGGGTATGTTCGACAACGACAGCGGCGGTGATATTGATTGAGAAACGCGGAATACTGGAAGCAGCGGTTTGCGCAGCTTGAAGCCGCTCAAAACGAAATGAGCCTGAAATCTCTTCCGAAAATAGAGAAGCAGTATAAAAGGGCGCAAAAGCTGATCGAGAGCGACATTTTGCACTGGTACGCGCGGCTTGCCAAAAACAACAGCATCACGCTTGCCGAGGCGCGGAAGCTGCTTTCGAAGGACGAGCTGGAGGAATTCAAGTGGGAGGTTGAGGAATACATAAAACGCGCCCGCGAAAACGCTCTCGACGGGCGGTGGGTAAAGGAGCTTGAAAACGCTTCCGCGAGATTTCACATATCAAGGCTTGAGGCGCTGAAGATCCACACCGAAAACAGTCTTCAGGAGCTGTTCGCGGCGCAGCACGGCACTTTTACGACGCTGCTGTTCAACACCTATCAAAGCGGCTATTATCACACCGCGTTTGAGCTTCAAAAGGGCTTTGGCGTGGGCTTTGAGATCGCGGGGCTGAATCAGTCTCAGATCGAGAAGGTGCTTGCGAAGCCGTGGGCGGCGGACGGCTACAATTTCTCCGAACGCATTTGGAAGAACAAGCAGAAGCTGATCGGCGAGGTTCACCGTCAGCTCACACAGAACCTACTCACGGGCGGCGATCCGCAAAAGGCGATAAACGCGATCGCGAAGAAGCTCTCCACCTCGAAAAGCAACGCGGGACGGCTTGTAATGACCGAATCGGCGTATTTTTCGAGCGCGGCGCAGGGCGAGTGCTACAACAATCTCGGGGTCGAGGAATACGAGATCCTGGCGACGCTTGACGCGCACACCTCGGATATCTGTCGCGAAATGGACAAGAAGCACTTCCCGATGAAGGATTACCGGGCGGGAGTTACCGCGCCGCCGTTCCACCCGTGGTGCCGTTCAACTACGATCCCGTATTTCGAGGAGAATTTCGGACAGATAGGGGAACGCGCTGCGCGGGACACGAACGGCAAGACCTACTACGTTCCCGCAAATATGACCTTCGACGAATGGGAGGCGGCGTTTGTCAAGGGCGATAAGTCGGTGCTGAAAAAGTACGGTTTGGACTTGACAGACGGGGAGAACAGTGATATAATCAAGAAAGAAAGCGAGTGGCTTTCGGCTCGCTTCAAAGACGCGCAAAGTATTGATGAAGCGAAAGAATATGCCAAAAATATTCTTGGTTTTGATTATTTGCAGTATGACAAGTTCAATCTTGACGCCGCGAACATGGTAAACCGGGAGATTGCAAGAGTGTATGATGTTTTCGGAGACTTACACAAGGGGGGGTATTTGGACGGCATCATGCATGATACATCGCGAGATAAAGACTGGGCGGCGGCATATCAGAAAAATCTTCATGTTGTTATTATGAGAGAAGTGTCGACTAAAAACGCTTTGTCGCGTCTGGCAAAAGAAGCTAAAGAAAACTTTGATTTAGGGGCGTGGAGCACTTCCGCTGCCGAGCACGGTATCAGGCACGAGCTGGGGCACGCCGTTAAGTACTGGCTCACCGATAATTCTCCCGGGAAATTGAGCAAGATTTCATCGCTTAGAAAGCAAATTGAAAATGATATTGGCTTGGATTTCTGGTTTGCGGATGATAATGTCGAAAACATGAAAAAAGCGGGGGAGGTCATCTCTTATTATGCATTATGTAGTGATGATGAGTTTGTTGCTGAGGCTGTAGCCGAGTATATGAACGGGAATCCGCGCGAAACCGCTAAAAAGGTTGTGGAAATATTGCTTGGAAAGGAATGAAATTGTTTTGCTGCATACTGTGGAAACATTACGAGTAATAGACAGGCTTTGTGAGAAAGAAAACGGGGTCTATAAATTCACGGCTTTTGAAAGCGCTACAGAGGAAGATAAATTGTGCGTTATTCGTTTTGATAACAGCTTTTATTTTATTCAAGGTCATCACGTTGTTTCAAATATTGATGAGGTTAAAAAAACTATCGAATATAAGGGAATGACATACGAAGAAGTTAACGAGCGCCTAAAAGAGTGTCTTGAAAAAGGGCTTCCGATAGATTGGATTGATTGGTAATGACATTTGCTGCAAAGCCCGAAAAAATTAGTGATGTCGATAATTAAATAATCAAGCGCTTTGAGAGATCAAGGCGCTTTTTTATACCCAAAATTCGCCTTTTTGGTATTGCAGGCGTAAAATAACAAGACAATATTCGCGGACTGAACCGCGGGAAAAAACGTTTTGAAAGGAAGATCACTATGAAGAAGGAAGATTTTTTGAAGCTGGGCGTATCCGAGGAGATCGCGGAGAAGTGCGAGAGCGCGTCCGCCGAGGAGCTTAAGGGCTATATCCCGAAGGCGCGGTTCAACGAGGTCAACGAGGAGAACAAGTCCTTGAGATCCGCTGTCGAGGAGCGCGACAACCAGCTGTCGGAGCTGAAGAAATTCAGCGGTGACAACGAGGCTCTGAAAAAGCAGATCGAGGAATTGCAGAATGCGAACGCCGAGCAAAACAAGGCTCACGAGGCGGAGATCGCGCAGCTGAAGCTCGATAATGCCGTGGATTCGGCGTTGGCAACAGCCGGCGCAAAGAACGGAAAAGCGGTGAGAGCCTTGCTGAACTTCGAGAATATCAAGCTCGGCTCGGACGGCAAGCTCTCGGGGCTTTCGGAGCAGCTCGAGGAGGTCCGTAAATCGGACGGCTATCTGTTCGCGGAAAAGGACGATCCCCGGCCGCAGAATTTCACCGGCTTCAATCCCGGCGCGTCGAATGACGGCACGCCGAAGGCAGACGCGGATTTTTCCCAGATGACCTACTCGCAGATGGTAGCTTACGCGGAGAAAAATCCCAGTGTTAAATTTGAATAAAAGGAGATTTGATTATGGCACAGTTTGACAGCAAGAGCTTTAATCCGCAGGCGTTCGGAAAGTATGTTGAAAACATTCCGAACACCCGCAAGACCGCACTCGCGGAGTCGGGCGCGGTAGGCAGCAACGCGCAGGCACGCGCGGCGCTGAGTTCGCAGTCGGGTTCTCTGTACGCGAGGATCCCGTATTTCGGGCTGATCTCGGGCGAGACTTCCCAGAACAACGACGGCGCGACGAATATCGCGTCCACCAACACTTCCACCTACGAGCAGGGCTTTGTTACCGCCTCCCGTATGGACGGCTGGACGGAGCGCTCGTTCTCGAAGAACATCACCGCGGGCGTTAACTTTATGGACAACGTCGCGAAGCAGATCGCAGCATACAAGCAGCAGGTGAAGCAGAATATCCTTCTGTCCGTTCTGGGCGGAATTTTCGCGATGTCTACCGCGGGCGACACCGTGGCTGACAAGGCAGCTAAGGATTTCATCGAGAAGCACACCTACGATATTTCGGGCAATGCCGATGAAAAGGCATTTGCGGGAGCTTCCACTCTCAACACCGCAATGCAGCAGGCTTGCGGCGACAACAAGGATATTTTTAAGCTGATCATTATGCACAGTTCGGTTGCGACGAACCTTGAGAATCTTCGCTTGCTGAAATACCTCACCTACACCGATAAGAACGGTATTCAGCAGGATCTGAGTATCGGCACCTGGAACGGCAGACGCGTTCTTATTGACGATTCTATGCCGATAGGAGAGGCAGGCGCGAAGTATGCTAAGAGTTCCGACACTTCCGTTACAAGCGGCAAGACCTATTACACCAAAAACGGCGACAACTACAGCGTCGTTCCCGATCCGACGGGCAATCCGTCCACCTCGAGCTATTACGAGAAAACCGCCGACGGCGTTCCGACCTACACCAGCTACGTTCTCGGCACCGGCTCGATTATTCTCGACAACATCGGGGATTCCGTGCCGTACGAGATGACGCGCGACGCAAAGACCAACGGCGGCGAGAACACGCTGTACGTTCGTGACAGATACATTGTCGGCGTTGACGGAATCTCGTTTGAGAAGCCCGCGACAATCACCGCGTCCGCAAAGAACAGCGATCTCGCAGCCGGCGCGAACTGGCAGATCATCAACAACGGCGAGACTGCGATCTCTCACAAGGCTATCGCTATCGCGCGTATTATCTCTAAGGGCTGATGGCAATGGGTATCTTGGAAGCGGCGAAAAAGAGACTGGGATCGTTCGGGTATGACTTCAAGGACGGCGACGCGGCGATCCTGGATTTTGCGGTAAACAAGGCTGTGAATTTCATCAAAAACGACTGCAACATCTCGGATATCCCCGAGGGGCTGTTTGAGATCGCGGTTGATATGGCTGTGGGAGAGTTTTTGCGGTCGAAGAAGACCTTTGCGCCGCAGGATATCGCTGGTCTTGACTTGTCCGCTGCCGTCAAGCAGATCCAAGTCGGAGACACTTCCACCACCTTCGGCGACGGCTCGCTTACCGCAGAGCAGCGGCTTGACGCGCTTATCAACCGCTTGACAACATACGGACTGGGGGAATTATCGTGTTATCGGAGAATTTGCTGGTAACGGCGCGGCGATGTATCGAGAGTACATACGACGGGCTGTGCGATCTGGTGGAATTCGGTAATAAAACCGATCCTATAACTCAGATCACAAGCAAGCAGGAGACCGTTGTTGCCGAGAAAATCCCCTGCCGGATCTCGTTTGAAAAAACAGTCGCCGCCGCTCAGACCGATGCGGCGGCAGCTGTATTGCAGACGATAAAGCTGTTTATCGCGCCCGAGGTCAGGATCACCGAGGGAACGAAGATTATCGTTACTCAGAACGGCAATACCTCGGAATACTCGTTAAGCGGCAAGCCCGCGGTTTATGCTACACATCAGGAGATCATTCTTGAGATGTTCCGGGGGTGGGCGTAATGGGGAACGTGCGGTTCGATTTTGGCGGAATGCTTGAGCTTCAGCAGAAGCTGAGCCGCCTTACTCCCGAAAAGATCAATCGGTTTATGACCGAATGCACCGAGGAACTGGCGGCGCGGCTTATGGCAAAGGTACTTCCCAGAACTCCCGTCGGACAGTATCCGCGCGGCAGCGGCAAGGTCGGGGGAACTCTTCAACGAGGCTGGACAGTTGAAAACGTCGTAAAAACGGGTAACACCTACACGATCACGATAAAAAACCCTGTTTACTACGCGCCGTATGTGGAATACGGCCACAGAACCAAAAACGGCGGTATTGTTGAGGGAAAAAAGATGCTTACAATATCCGAGGATGAGGTGAGGCAAATTGCCGGCAGGGTTCTCGAAGAAAAGCTCAAAAAGTTTCTGGAGGGCGGATGATGATAGAAAAACTGATCGCGGCGATTTCAATTGCTCTCGGCCTGGAATTTGGCGAGGGCTACACGAAATACAAGGAATATGTGACGCAGGGAGTAAAAGAGCCCTGCTTTTTTATTACCTGCGTAAATCCGAGCGTGAAGGCTTTCCCGAACAGCCGATACCGCAATCACTTTATGTTCCACATTCAGTATCTCCCAAAAGATACGCTGCACCCGGACGAGGAGTGCTACAGTGTCGGCGAGCGCCTTAATTCCTGCCTGGAAGTCATTTCCGAGAGCGGTGATCTTCTCCGCGGAACACAGATGCACTTTGAGGTTGAGGGCGGCGCGCTGAATTATTTCGTCAGTTACGATTTTTTCACGAACAAGATCGTTGACAAAGCTGACGAATTGAACGAAATTTCAATGAATATCACGGCAAAGGAGTGATTTTATGAGCAAGAACGAAGCGCCCGTTATCGCCGAGCCTGCCGAAAAGAAGCAGACGGCGTACACCAAGCGGCAGATCGTGAACTCCGAGAAATTCTCAAAACACCGCGATTTGCTTAACGCGCTTTTGAAGGACGATAAGTCCTATACCGAAGGCGATGTAAAGAAGATTCTTGACGACTATTTGAAAGGTAAGGTGAAATAATTATGGCACTTGGCGGCGGTACTTTTACGGTACAGAACAAGGAACTGCCCGGTACATATATCAACTTTGTTTCGGCGGCTGCGGCAACAGCGGCGCTCTCGAACCGCGGAATAGCGACAATGCCGCTTCTGCTCGATTGGGGAGTTGACGGCGAGGTTTTCACAGTAGAAAGCAGCGATTTTCAGAAGAATGCGCTGAAGATATTCGGGTATGAGTACACTCACGCAAAATTAAAGGGTCTGCGTGATCTGTTTTTGAACGCAAAGACCCTTCACGCGTTTAAGCTGACAAGCGGCGGTGAAAAGGCAAAGAACGATTTCGCTACGGCGAAATATTCGGGAATACGCGGAAACGCTCTCAAGATCGTTATTCGGAAGAACATCGACGACGAGACACTGTATGACGTTTCAACTCTTCTCGATACTGTGATAGTTGACGAGCAGACCGTGAAAAACGCGTCGGAGCTGGTTTCAAACGACTTCGTTACGTTCAATGACAAAGCGGAGCTTGCAGAGACCGCGGCTGCTCCTCTTAATGGCGGAACAAACGGCGAGGTGAACGGCACCGCGCACCAGAATTACCTTGACAAGATCGAGGCATACGGCTACAACACTATGGGAGTGACGGTGACCGACGACAGCACCAAGGGGCTTTACGCGGCGTTTTGCCGACGTCTGCGCGACGAGATGGGCATTAAGTTCCAGCTTGTTCTTCATCGGTACACAAAGGCGGACTATTACGGAATAATCAGCGTGGAGAATGACGTTGCCGACACCGACGATACTTTCAACGCTGCTTCGGCGGTTTACTGGGTAACCGGCGCGGAAGCGGGCTGCGAGGTCAATCGCTCGGTTCAGAACCGCAAGTACGACGGCGAATTTTCCATTGCCGCGCAGTACAGTCAGACAGATCTGAAGAACAAGATCAAGTCCGGCGCATTCATATTCCACAAGGAAGGTGCGGATATCCGCGTTTTGGACGATATCAATACAATGGTAACGACTTCCGAAACACAGGGCGATATCTTCAAGGATAATCAGACCGTGCGCGTTATGGATCAGATAGCGAACGACATGGCTGTGCTGTTCAAGACTAAATATCTCGGCGTAGTGCCTAACGACAACGCGGGGCGCATATCGCTGTGGTCGGATATCGTCAAGCTCCATGAGCAGCTGCAGGAACTTCGCGCGATCGAGAATTTCTCGGATTCCGATATCACAATAGATCAGGGCGATACCAAGAAATCGGTCGTTGTAAACGGCTCGATCAGCGTCGTAAACGCTATGTCCAAGCTGTATATGACCGTCACGGTCGCGTAATTACAAGGAGGAATTAAAAAGATGGGTAACAACGCTGTTATGAAGGCAAAGGACACGATCGCGGGTGCGCAGGCGGAGTGCTTTGTCACTATCGGAACACGCCGCTATAATTTTATGCAGGCGATCAATGTCGAAGCGAAGATCGAGAAAAAGAAGACCACCGTCCCGATCCTCGGAAAAACGGGCAAGGGAAACAAGGCTGCGGGCTGGTCCGGCTCGGGCAAGGCTACTCTTCACTACAATCAGTCGGTGATCCGCGAAATGATGCTGCATTACAAGGACACAGGCGAGGATATGTACTTTGATATGCAGATCACCAACGAGGATAAGACCTCCGCGGTCGGCAGACAGACGGTGATCCTCGTGGACTGCAATATCGACGGCGGGATCCTGGCGAAATTCGACGCCGACGCGGATTATCTCGACGAAGAGGTAAACTTCACCTTCGACGACTTCAAGATGCCCGAGACCTTCGAGTATCTTGACGGTTTTCTCACTAACTGATAAGAAAGGAAATATCTATTATGAGCAGCAAATTTGCGCTTTTTATGCGCGACAACAAAACCCAGCAGAAAAACGAGCATTACGCGCCCACGGCTTCTCTCTGCGACGAGGGCGGAAAGCCTCTTGAGTGGGAATTTAAGCGGCTGAGTTCGGAACAGAATTCCAGGCTCCGCGACGAGTGTCTGGTAAACGAGCCGAACCCTAAAAATCCTAAAACATACATTTCGACGCTGAAAACCGCGAAATATTTTGAAAAGGTCATCGTCGCTTCGACGGTTTTCCCCGATCTGTACGACAAGGAGCTTCAGGATTCCTACGGCGTAAACACTCCCGAAAAGCTGCTTTACGCTATGGTCGATAATCCCGGAGAGTACGACAGGCTGGTTCAGTTTATTCAGCGTTTCAACGGAATGGACGCGACGCTTAGCGACGAGATCGATGAAGCAAAAAACTGATAAATGAAGGGGATTGGGAGGCTAATTATGCCTACTATGCCCTTCATAAACTGCATATTATGCCGTCCGATTTTCTGAATCTGGACGAGAAAGAAAAGGCTTTCATCATCGCGGCGATAGATATAAAAGCCGAAAAGGACAAAAAGCAGGCCGAAGAGATCAAACGAAAGGGGCGGTAAAATGGGGATTCTCGAAAATAGGATTTCGCTGACTGACGCGTTTTCCGCCCCGATCTTGGGCGTTATAAACGCTGTAAACGCCACGGTTGACATTATGCGGCAGGCTCAGACAGCCATAGACGGGGCGTTTGACGCGACGGCTATCCAGAATGCTCAAAACGCTATTAACAATGCGAATGCTGCTATGGAGCGTTTCTGCGAAACGGGGCAGGGCGCCGCCTTCAATTGGCAGTCGGACAGCGACATCCCGGTGTTTGATACGACGGGGGTCGAGCGTTATCAGCAGGAATTGAACAGCGCGAATGAGCTTATGAATCAGCTTGCCAATACTCAAGGCAGATTAACTCAACACGCGCAATACAGACGCATTTTGCCGGAGGGTGCGGCTAATGATATAATCGCTGTGGAACAGCGAATAAGCACACTCCAACAGCGAATACAGAGAATCTCGGCAAATCCCATGCGCGTGGTCTCTCCGACAGCAAACAATCAGCTCGAGCAGCTCCGGCAGCAGTTGAATTCGGCGGTGCAATTGCAAAATCAGATGAATGCCGCCGTCGATAATATGGACGTTGAAAGAGCGAACCGGGCATATCTGGAGCTGTGTAATACCGTCGGAAATACCGAAAGATATATCCGCGACAACATCGGCGAACAGGGCGAATTCAACAGCGCAATCCGGCAGGGGCAGGGTGAGGCTGACAAGCTGATTAGTATGATAAAAAAGGTAGGCGGCGCATATATAGGGGTCAAAGGCTTGGGAAAGGCTATGGATCTATCGGATACTTTGATTTCTACGACCGCGCGGCTGGATCTGATGAACGACGGCTTGCAGTCTACTGCAGACCTGCAGAATATGATTTTTGCGTCAGCCGAACGCGCCCGCGGCTTGTATGCTGCCACTGCCGACGCCATCGCAAAGCTCGGCAATAACGCGGGCAGCGCGTTCGACAGCACCGCGGAGATAGTCGCCTTTATGGAGCAGGTGAACAAGCAGTTCGTCATTGCGGGTACTGAGGCAAGCGGCGTTCAGGCAGCTATGCTCCAGCTCACGCAGGCTATGGGTTCGGGTGTTCTGCGCGGCGAGGAATTCAACTCTATTCTCGAGCAAGCGCCCACCATTATCCAGGCGATAGCCGATTATATGGGCGTACCAAAGGGCAAACTAAAGGATTTGGCGTCGGAGGGTATGATCACTTCCGATATCGTCAAAAACGCGATGTTCGCAGCGGCAAATGACACCAACGCGAAATTCAACAGTATGCCGAAGACGTTCTCTCAGATATGGACGTCGTTCACAAATAACGCGCTAATGTCATTCCAGCCCGTTCTCAATAAAATGAACGAGCTTGCCAATGATACCCGAGTGACGGAGGGAATCCAGATCGTGCTTGATCTCTTGGCGATTCTGGCGGACGTAGCGCTTACCGTCTTGGGCGATATTGCGACAGCGGCGTCGTGGGTCGCCGATAACTGGAGTGTTATCGGGCCTATCGTCGGCGCGGCGGCTGTGGCTCTCGGAATATATGGCGCAGCTTTGATTGCGGTAAAGGGCGCACAGCTCGCCGCGCAAGCCGCGCAGATGCTGCTCAACGGCTCGATGCTCGCCTGCCCGGTGTTCTGGTTGGTTGCGGGATTTGCCGCGCTTGTGGGAATAATTGCGCTTTACACAAACTCCGTAAACGACGCATACGGGCTAACGCTTAGCTTCGGCGGAATGCTGGGCGGTGCTATTATGACGATTCTCGCGGCGTTAGGAAATCTGGTGATAATGCTGTGTAATATCGCGATAGAAAACGGCGGTATTGTCTGGAATTTTATTGCGGATTTTGTAAATTTCTTTGCAAACGTCTGGACGGATCCTTTGGGTTCGGTAGTTCGTTTGTTTACGGCTGTATTCGACGCGATCTTGTCAATGATCGAAACAGCCGTGAGAGCTATCGGCAGCCTTTTAGGTAAGGACTGGGGCAGCGAAATAGAGAGCTTCAGAAAGCAGATGAATGAAGCTGTACAGCAAACATACGGGACAGGCGTAGAGGTAGTTCCTAAGGTTGATAAAAAGCAATGGACACTCAAATACATCAACTATGACGAGGCATTTGACGCGGGCTATTATATCGGCGAGGAATTCGGGAATAAGTTTGACTACGCCAACGAGATCAACAATGTGCTGAATTCCGATTATCTCGGCGATATTGCTGCGTATAACGGGAGCATTGCCGCGAACACCGACGACATCTCCGACGCGGTCTCCCGCACTGAGGAGGATCTGAAGTATCTCCGCGATCTGGCGGAGCAGGAGGTCATAAACCGCTTTACGACCGCCGAGATCAAGATCGACTGGAACAACACGCAGAATATCTCTTCGGAAATGGATCTGGACGGCGTTACCGAATATTTTGAGATCGGTCTGCTTGAAGCTGCGGAGCGTGTAGCACAGGGGGTTCACTGATGGCTTATGATTTTTATCTGGGAAAATGTCTGCTTCCGATAGCTCCCGCGAAGCTGCAAATCAAGATCAACAACAATAACAAAACGCTGACACTGATAAACGAAGGGCAAATTAACCTCCTAAAAACGGCAAAATTAACGGATATTGAGTTTGAGTGCGAGATCCCTCAGATGAAATATCCGTTTGCCGTTTATAAAGAAGGCTTCAAGGACGCGAAGTATTTCTTGGATCATTTCGAGAAACTAAAATCCGAAAAGGAGCCGTTTCAGTTTATTGTCTGCCGTACTACGCCTAGCGGAAAGCCGCTGTTCTCAACGAATATTAAGGTTTCTCTTGAGGATTACAGCGTTTCCGAAAGCGCGGAAAACGGTTTTGACCTAACGGTGAAGCTCAAGCTCAAGCAATACCGCGACTACGGGACGAAAACCGTCACAATTACTGCCGTGAACACCGTGCCGAAAGCGCAGACCACCGCTCAAAGGGCGCCGTCCACTACACAGGAATCAAAGCCCATCGGGATAGGCTCGGAGGTCATTGTAAACGGGCGGCTTCACGGTTCAAGCTATGGCGACGCTCCCGGGCAGACAAAGACCAACTACCGCGGGAAAGTAAATTTCATCAACCTAAAAGGCTCCTGCCCCTATCACGTTACAACTCCCGAGGGCGGCTGGCTTGGGTGGGTGGCGAAGGACAGTGTAAAAGGTGTGTGATCAAGCGTGGAAATAGAACTTCTTGTTTCCAATCCCGTCACGGGAAAGGCATATATTCCCGCGGTTCAAGACGGAATAGAGCTTACGACCGAACGCCGCGGAACGGCGGGGAAGCTCTCGTTTAAAGTTCTGCAGGACAAAACGCCGCTTTTCTCGGAAGGCTCGGCGGTGCGATTCAGCGTTGACGGAAGAGCAATGTTTTTCGGCTTTGTTTTCACACAAAAGCGCGATAAGGAGGGAATAATTTCCGTAACCGCCTACGATCAGCTGCGGTACCTTATGGCAAAGGACACCTACGTTTACGAAAATAAGACCGCGTCGCAGGTAATCAAGATGATCGCCGCGGACTTCGGTCTGAACCTCGGCGTGATCGAGGATACGAAATACATAATCCCGTCGCGCGTCGAAGATAACGAATCGCTTTTCGATATCATCGAAAACGCGCTGGACTTAACGCTGATGAACAGCAAGGAGATGTTCGTGCTGTTTGACGACTGCGGAAAATTAACGCTCAAAAACATATCGTCAATGGGCGTCGGGATAGGCAACAACTATCTGGTGATCGACGAGGAAACGGGCGAGAATTTCGATTATTCCTCCTCGATAGATTCCGAGACCTACAACAAGATCAAGCTCTCCTACGAGAACGAGGAGACGGGAAAGCGCGATATCTATATCGCACAAAACAGCGCGCATATCAACGAGTGGGGAGTTTTGCAGTATTACGACACATTGCAAAAGGGCGAGAACGGACAGGCGAAAGCAGACGCGCTTTTGCAGCTGTATGACAAGAAGTCGCGCAATCTCAAAATAACCAACGCGCTCGGGGATACCCGGGTCCGCGGCGGGAGCATGGTGGCTGTCAATCTCGATCTAGGCGATATCGCTGTAAAAAACTTTATGCTCGTCGAAAAGGTAACGCACAAGTTCTCCATTGACGAACATTTGATGAATCTTACCTTAAGGGGTGGTGAAATTGCCTGATATGACGGGAATTCTCAAATTGATAAAGAGCGCGGCGCTTGACGCAATGGCGGCATCAAAGCCTGTTGAATTATGCTTCGGGAAGGTATTGAGCGAAAAACCGCTGAAGATCCTGGTAGAGCAGAAATTGACGCTCGGCGAGCAGCAGTTGACTTTAACGCGAAACGTAACCGACTACAAAACGAAGATCTCCGGCGGGAATATTCAGAACTATTTCTACGCAGGAACGGCGCCCGACATCACGGCGGAGCCTGTTTCGCCGCAACACGTTCACGCGGTCGGGACGATTGAAATTACCGTGCATAATGCGCTGAAAAAGGACGAGACCGTCGTTCTGCTGCGGCAGCAGGGCGGCCAGAAATATTTGGTGGTGGATAGAGTATGATTCCGGGTACAAGCGGATTTTTACAGCAGGATTTTGAACTCGAGGAGCAGCCCTCCTACACATTCAAGCTGAATAACAGCAATGTCCGAGGTTATGCGGACGGGTTGGAAGCGGTAAAGCAGGCGATCTGCAAAATCCTGCTTACCGAGCGCTATCAGTACGTTATGTACAGCGCAAATTACGGAATAGAGCTGCTGGATCTGTTCGGGCAGCCCGCGTCCTATGTCTGCCCGGAGCTTGAGCGCCGCATTACAGAGGCGCTGACCTGGGACGACAGGATCGAGAGCGTTTCCGACTTCGAGTTTGATCTGAGCAAAAAAGGAACGGTTGGCGTTTCGTTTACCGCGCACACCGTTTTCGGTGACGTCCGCGCAGAAAGGGAGGTTAATGTCTGATGTTTGAGAGCAATACATACAACACGATCCTGGAGCGAATGTTGGCCAGTGTTTCGGACAAGCTCGACAAGCGCGAAGGCTCGGTTATTTTCGACACACTCTCTCCGACGGCGTTGGAGCTGCAATTCCTATACATCGAGCTTGAGCGGATAATCAGAGAAGCCTACGGCGATACCGCGTCGAGGGAATTCCTGATCTTACGCTGCCGTGAGCGCGGAATCACGCCCTACGCGGCTACGAACGCCATTTTAAAGGGAGAATTCACACCGACGGACATTGACGTTACGGGCAGGAGGTTTTCCGTAGAGGACTTGAATTTCGTTGTCGGCGAGAAGATCTCCGACGGCGTTTATATGGTCCGGTGCGAAACCGCGGGCATAATCGGAAACCAATACCTCGGGACGATGATCCCGATAGATTATGTGAACGGCTTGGCAACGGCTGAGCTTACGGAAATTCTTATCCCCGGCGAGGACGAGGAGGACACCGAGGAGCTGCGAAAGCGGTATTTTGATTCTTTTGAACAAAAAGCCTTCGGCGGAAACGTTCGGGATTATATCGAGAAAACGAAATCAATAGCGGGCGTTGGCGGCGTTAAGGTCACCCGTGTATGGAACGGAGATTTCAGACCCGCGGACTTTATCCCAAACGATGAAGTAACAAAATGGTATGAAGCAATTCGCCCGACGCTCGAATCGCCCGTTCGCGAGTGGCTAGAGGGCTTGTATTCGGCAGCTATCGAAAAGAAGCTCACCGTCGGCGGCACGGTTAAGCTCACCATCATAAATTCCGAATTTGATATCCCGTCAAAGGAGCTTGTTGACAGCGTCCAGACCGCAATAGACCCTGTGCGGAACGCGGGAGAGGGCGTCGGCCTCGCGCCGATAGGTCATGTTGTGAATGTAAAGGCAGCGACGGCGATTCCCATTGAGATCAAAACGAAGCTCGAGTTTAAAAGCGGCTACGGCTGGATGAATTTGCAGGAAACCATAAACAGCGTGATCTCCGATTATCTTCTGGAGCTGCGCCGAGAGTGGGCGGAATCGGACTCCTTGACCGTCCGATTGAGCCAGATCGACACACGGCTGCTGGCAATCGACGGGATCGTCGATATTTCCGGGACTGTCATAAACGGGAATCCCGAAAATCTGACGCTGGGCAAGTTTGAGGTCCCTGTTTTCGGGGGTGTGAGCAGTGAATGACAGGAATTTAGTTGAGTATCTGCCGCCTTTTCTTGCGGAATACAAGGAGATCAACGCTGCGCTCACCGCCGAAAACCCCGAATTCAAAATATCATGGGACGCGGCGGAACAAACTCTCAAAAACGAGTTTATCTCGACGGCGGACGAATACGGGATCAAGCGGTTTGAAAAGCTGCTGAAGATATTCCCCTCCGCGGACGACACGCTCGAAAGCCGCCGAAGCCGTGTCCTGTCGCGGTGGTTCGCCGAGATCCCGTACACGGAAAGGGTGCTGATAAGCAAACTCATAAGCCTGTGCGGTGAGAGTAATTTCACGCTGAAAACAGATTATGAGCGTTATACGCTTGAAATTGAGACCTCGTTGAATCTGTTCGGGCAGGTTGAGGAGCTTCAGTTCATGTTGGACGAGCTTGTCCCCGCAAATATGGTCACCGTCAGCCGGAATGTTCTGGAGAGAACAGCGGAAGGCACGGTGTTTGTCGGTGCGGGGACCGTGGTTTCGTCTTATGTTTTCATTGAAACGACGATCAATTCCAACTACACCTTAAACGGCACTGTGCGAAACGGCGGCGCGGTTACAACACACATCACGCGCGTTATAAAAGATGAAAGGCAGGAATAGGAATGCAAAATCTCATAATCACGGATAAGGGAAAGGAACTTATCGCAGGATTGGTCGCGGGGTCGCTTACGGCGAGGTTCACAAAAATCCAGACCACCGACTACAACTATTCGGGAATGGATCTGGAGAAGCTCACGTCTATATACGCTCCGAAGCAGACCGCGGCGGTCTCTAAGGTCACGCGGACAGACGTGAACATCGTCGAGGTCACGGCAGCGATCGACAACAAGGATTTAACAGACGGGTACTATGTGCGGGCAGTAGGGCTGTTCGCGCAGACTTCGAGAAATGTTGAGATCCTCTACGGTATTGCGATTGAGACGCAAAATCCCGATTATATGCCCGCTTTCGGTGGCAAGAGCTCTACGGGAATAACGTACAGATTCAGCACAAAGGTCGACAACTCCGAGAATATAACGGTCGAGGTAAACCCGGCTGCGATACCGACGGTTCAGCAGGTCGAGGACGCGCAGAATGCGGCGAATAACGCTCTTGCGGCGGCAGAGGAAGCGCAGGCGGCAGCCGAGAAAGCTCTCGCGGCGGCTGGGGGAAACGATCCTATCCCCTTCACTCTCCCCGTTGAGGCGTGGTCTGCGCTTGAGGCTCCCCGCGGCAAATGCACTCAGTTTGCCGAGATCGAGATCGAGGGCTTCACTGAGGCAGGCATCGCGGACGTGATATTCTCGCTTGACTGCTTCGATACGCTTGCGGCGGCAAAAGTCCCGCAGGGCGGAGATCCCGGGGACGGAAAGGTCGTCGTATATGCCGAGACGATCCCCGAGGAAGAGATCACGGGCGTTGTTATAGTTTACAAGAAAGGCGGCGATTAAATGGTAGCGGGAGTTGTAAGAACAAATTCCCCCGTAACGTATGGCAATGGAGGCGGCTCCGGCGGCGGCACGGGCACGGTCGATCTTCCGACGCATCTGAACAGCATATCCGCGAACAGCGGAAACGGCTTTATTGAGCTGACGCTCGGATATTCCAACACGGATTATGTTGATAAGGTTTGGGCGGTCGCGAAAACAGGCGGCTACCCGGAGAACCCCACAGACGGGAAAATCGCGGTTGCCGAAGGAGCGGCGACGACCGTCAGAATCGGAGAGCTTGAAAACGGGCTTACATACTATATCCGCGTATTCTTGGTTCGCGTGGTTGACGGCGTGGAGTATTTTCAGACGGATGTCACGAATGCCTTTGCGAGCGGTATGCCCATAGCAATATGGTTATCGGATACGATACCTGTTGTAGCCTCGGGCAAGGACTTCATAGTTGTAGATGCTACTTCTGAAGGATATATAACTGCACCCGCCGGCACGCAAATAGTGTTGGCGAGCGCGGGTGGTAAATCTGCTTCAAATTCAATAGCTGGTGGTGCAAGCGGATATGTGGCAAAGCACATTTTAGACGATACCATAAATAATCAACCTATTAATATAGTTGTTGGAACAGTAAGAACTACAACCGCCACAATAGTGACTATTGGGGAAGCATCCTATAATTGTGGATCTCAAGAAGAGGTGATAATAACTCCTTTTGGTCCAATCGGAGGTGCTGGCGGAAATGGCGGAAAACATTCGGGTTCCGTTGAGAGTTACGGAAATCATACAGCCCCAACAAAAGGAACCGGAGCTGGCGGAGGCGGAGGGGCAATAACGATGAATGGTTATACAACCGGTGGCGAAGGCGGAAATTGGGTAAACCGCACAAATCAAAATTTTGGCGGCGCTGGCGGAAACATGAATGAAGATGGAACCGAGGGTAGATCTGGAGCAGGTGGTTCCAAAGGAACATATAAATTAGTAACATCGTCTAATGTTTTCGGCGGAGGCGGGGGCGGCGGATATGGAGCCGGTGGAGGATCCGGAGGTGGTCATCGCACCTCGAACGGGATCGAGCATAAAGCTGGTGATGGTCAACCAGGATTTGGGGTTGTCGTTTTCATCGTTCCGCAATGATTAATTTCAAACTATGAAAGGAAACAAACCAACATGAATAGTATAGCAGCAGTAATTCAAAATGGCATTGTTACCAATGTTATTGCCGTTAGACCTGAACTAATGACGGGAAACAAAGAAGCTCACCCCGAGTGGGACTATCTCGTCATTGTAGACCGTGATTCTGTCAACATCGGCGACACCTACGACCCCGGCACGGGGATATTCTACAGCGGCGAGACCGGCGAGCGTGTATTTCCGAGCAAACAGCTTTCGGAAACCGTCGAGGAGCTTAAGACCGAGGTCGCGGAACTCAAGGAGACCATCGCTGTCCTCAAATCCGATGTCGCGAGTGCCAACAGCCGTATGGCGGAACTCACAGTGCAAAAAGCCGAAAAGCTGTAAAACTGCATAAAAATGCAGTCTCGGCTGTGGTAATCTGTATGCAGGGGAGGTGAGCCAATGGACAACACGGTAATTGTGGCGGTAATCTCGCTTGTCGGAACGCTTTTCGGCAGCTTGGGAGGTATTGTCGTAAGCTCCAAGCTGACGGCGTACCGCATCGAGCAGCTCGAGAAGCGCGTTGCCGAGCATAACAACTTCGCGCGGCGAATGCCCGTGATCGAGGAACAGATCGAGAACATCGAGAAGCGTCTGGACAAGCTGGAGAAATGCTGATGATAGGAGGGATTCTTTATGAAAATTGACTGGGCAAGAAAACTCACGTCCCGCAAGCTCTGGGTGGCGGTCGCGGGATTTGTTGCGGGTCTTATTGTGCTTAACAACGGCTCGCAGGAGACTGCCGACAAGATCAGCGGCGCGATCCTCAGCGGCGCGGCTGTTGTAGGTTACATAGTCGGCGAGGGGCTGACCGACGCGGCACGCAAGGACGGTGACGACAATGACGGTGTATAAAGCGATCGCGACATTCTCCGCTTGCTATAAAGCGAACCGCCAAATGCCGTCGGGAAGCCCGTGCGGGATCGTCGTACATTCCACGGGCGCGAACAATCCCAACCTGAAGCGGTACGTTAATTCCCCGGAGCTTTGCGGAGAAAACCCGTACAAGAACTACTTCGGCGGTCCTCACAGCGACGACGTGACGCCTCACGGGGTGGTCGGGTTGGACAAGAACGGCGAGGTCCGGGCGGTGCAGATACTGCCGTACAACATCTGCTGCTGGGGCTGCGGAAGCGGAAAGAAGGGCAGCTACAATTATTACCCGGCGTATATCCAGTTTGAGATTGCCGAGGACGGTCTGACCGATCCGACGTACTTCGAGAGGACTTTTGACGTCGCAGCGCAGTATTGCGCGGAGCTGATGAAGGAGTTCCCCGCGATAAAGCTCGAGAACGTCGTATCTCACAAAGAGGCGGCGGCGCGCGGTTACGCGAGCGGACACGGCGATCCCGAGAACTGGCTCTCGAAGTTCGGGAAGAACATGGACTGGTTCCGCGGGAAGGTGCGCGGGTACCTCGACGCGCCCGTGATCCCCGAGATCGCGCTGTTTTCGGTGGGCGACACCGTCGAGTTTGTTGGAACTACGCACTACACGGGCAGCGCCGCCACACGCGGGACAAGCTGCAAGCCCGGCAAGGCGCGGATTACGCACTTCGCCGCCGACGCCGCGCACCCGTACCACCTTGTAGCCGAGAGCGGCGGAGGATCCACCGTGTACGGCTGGGCGGACGCGGACGATGTGCGTGCGGTTTTCAAGCCGTATACCGTTCGCGTGAATACCGATCTGCTCAACTACCGCAGCGGTCCCGGAACCAATTACACGATAGCCGGCACGGTCAAGCGCGGCGAGGTGTACACCGTCGTTGAGGAATCCGACGGTCCGGGAGCCTCCAAGTGGGGCAAGCTCAAGAGCGGCGCTGGGTGGATCGCGCTGGATTATGTCACAAAAGAATAAAAGAAGGCGGGGCGACTGA
>JAFLUD010000069.1 GCA_022508965.1 Oscillospiraceae bacterium | reverse complement strand
GAGGCGATTTTTCGCAGACGTACTGTATGTACTTCAAGAAAAATCAACGAAGAAATACGCAAAAGATGCAAGAAAGATGCGTGCTGAGAGATGCTAAACAGCCTCTTATCCGTCAACCGCGATCAGCGCCACGGAAACATTGTCGTTGCCGCCGTTCCCGTTGGCGTATTTTATGAGATTCGCGCAGCATTCCTCCTGCTCGGAATCAAAGCAGATATCGAGTATGTCCAGATCGTCTCCGTAAGCCGAAAGCCCGTCGCTGCACATCAAAAGCATATCTCCCTCGCCCATCGCAAGCTCGAAATAATCGGGAGTTACGTTCGGCTCGGCGCCGATAGCGCGGGTTATCTTGTTGCGCTTGGGGTGAGTGCGAGCCTGTTCTTCGGTGATCTCGCCGCGCTCCACCAGCTCCTGAACGTGCGAGTGATCCTTGGTTATCTGCCGTATGCACTCGTCCTCGCCCTGGGTGAACAGCTGATACGCGCGCGAATCGCCGACGTTTACGATATACGCCGTTCCGCCGAAAACTATCGCGGCGACGCAGGTGGTCCCCATGACCTCATGCACCTTATGCTTGGCGGTGTCCCAGACCATGGTATTCGCCGCAACTACAGCCGTTATCAGCAGATTCCTCACGGAATTCCTGCTCATTTTTTCGTTGAAATTCTCGCGTATTCTCGCGGAAATGATGTCAACGGCGATCTTGCTGGCAAGTCCACCCTCGCTCTCGCCGCCCATTCCATCGCACAAAATAGCCGCGCAAGCCGTCTCGGAGAGCATTTCTCCCCAGACGTTATCCTGGTTTTCCGTCCGAACCAAGCCTATATCCGTTTTGGTAAAAATCTTCAAAATAACACGACCTTTTTTGTTGGATTTTTATTTAACTTCCGCTTTATCCTCGCGCCTTAACTGTCCGCAGGCGGCGTTTATGTCCGCGCCGAGAGTTCTCCGCACGGTGGCGTTGATGCCCGCGTTCTCGAGACGCTGCCGAAAGCGCTCTACATAGCGGCTTTTTTTGAATTCGCGCTCCTTGACTTCGTTTACGGGAATGAGATTCACATGGCAATTCTTCCCGCGAAGCAAAGCTATAAGCTCCTCGGCGGATTCGTCGGTATCGTTTATTCCCTCGATAAGGGAATACTCGAAGCTGATCCGCCTGCCGGTCGACTTGAAATAATCGTCGCAAGCCGTCATAAGCTCCCGCAGATGGAAGCGCTTGTTTATCGGCATTATCGCGCCGCGCTTTTCATCGGTAGCCGCGTGCAACGATACCGAAAGCGTTACCCCCGTGCGAAGCTCTGCAAGCTCGTATATCTTGTCCACCACTCCGCAGGTGGAAAGCGACAGATGCCGCAGGCTCATGCCGTTCCCCTCGGAATTCAGTATTTTGAGGAATTTCACGACGTTGTCAAAATTATCCAGCGGCTCGCCTATTCCCATCAGAACAACGCTGTCGACGTGCTTGCCGCTGTCGCGCTCGGTCTCGTAGATCTGGAGCAGCATTTCCGACGGCTCGAGATTCCTCACCCAGCCCGCTATCGTCGAAGCGCAGAACCGGCAGCCCATCCTGCAGCCGACCTGCGTGGAAATACACAGGCTGTTGCCGTGCTTATACTCCATCAAAACCGTCTCGACCGCCTCGCCGTCGCGCAATCCATACAGATATTTTACAGTATTATCTATATTACTGACAAGTCTTTTTTTGATTTTCAGTGAATTTATATAAAATTTTTTCGACAATTTCTCACGCATTTGTGCAGAAATATTACTCATCTGCGCAAATTCGGTGACCTTTTTGACGTGAAGCCAATCGTAGACCTGCTTGGCGCGAAACGCCTTTTCGCCCATAGCGAGAATTTCACGTTCAAGCTCCTCCGATGTGAGTGAGAGTATATCAGCCTTGTCCATAATATGCCCCTTTTTTCGCTTAAAAAGCCTCCGAATTTTGCCCGATTTTCAGACGGTTTTTTCTGGGAAAAAACGCCCATTAAAAAATCATCGAAAATCACTCGATTTTGAGGAAAATTTGCAACGCGGAAAATCCTTTTGGTTGAGCCAAAATCATTCAAAAAACGGTGTGTTTTCAGACCCCGAAAACGGGCTGTAAAATCCCCCGAAAAACCGCCCTCAAAATCGCCCCAAAATCAGCTTCAAAATCGCCGAGTTATTTTATCCTTCTGAACGCAGCCGTAAAGAACCCGTCGCCGCCGTCCTCTTCGGGGAAAAATGTCCGCATCGGGCTGTTTTCGGCGCCCGAGTAGGGGATCGGCTGCACGATCGGCGAGAAATCGGGGTGCGTGTTCGCGAAATCCTGCGCCACCTCGTCGTTCTCCGCACGGGAGAGCGTGCAGGTCGAATACACAAGCGTTCCCCCGACCTTAACGTACCTCGACGACACGTCGAGAATGGCTCTCTGGAGCTTCGGAAGCTCCTCGAACTCGGATTCTTCCTTATACTTTATCTCGGGCTTTCGGCGGATTACCCCCAGCCCCGAGCAGGGCACGTCGCACAGCACCTTGTCCGCCTGCGGAAGCTCCTCGTTAAAGCGCGCGGCGTTGTTCTCGCGCGGCTCCACTATCCGCAGCCCCAGCCGCTCGGCGCCCTTGGCGATAAGCCCCACGCGCTGTTCGTACAGATCCATGCTGATCACTCTGCCATTATTTCCCATAAGCTCAGCCATGGTGAACGATTTTCCGCCGGGAGCGGCGCAGATATCAAGCACCGTTTCGTTGACGATCGGCTTCAGCGTCAGGCAGCACAGCTGGCTCGCGACGTCCTGAACGTGGAACAGTCCCTCCTTAAACGCCTCCGACTGCTCGATATCGCCCGTTTTCTCCAAACGGATACAGCCCGCCAGCCGCGGATTTATTGAGGCTTTTATTCCCTCTTTTTTGAGGATCCTCAAAAGCTCCTCGTCGGTGGTCTTGACGGTGTTCACTCTGGCGTATATCGGCGGCGCGCCGATCGACGCTTTAAGCGCCTTGACGGCGTTTTCCTCGCCGTATTCGCGCGTCCACTTGTCGGCAATCCATCTGGGGCAGGAATATTCGATCGACAGGCGTTCTCCGATATCAAGCCCCGAATAATCCACCTGCATATTGTTTCGGGCAATGCTTCTAAGGATCCCGTTTACAAAGCCCTGCGCGCCGAAGAGCTTCAGCTTTTTGCACAGCTTTACGCTCTCGTTGACGGCCGCGCTTACGGGAACGGAATCCATATACATCATCTGATAGATCCCCATTCTCAAGACCGCGAGCGCTTCCGGCTCTATTTTGCCGAAATCCATGCTGCTGTATTGCTTTATAACAAAGTCGAGCGTCATTTTCCGCTCGGTCACGCCGTAAAACAGCGCCGACGCGAACGCTCTGTCGCGCTCGGAAAGTCCCGCCTCATCGAGGGCGGAATCCAATAAAATATTTGAATAAGAGTCGCTGTTTTCCATTTTAAGCAGCAGCTTCACCGCCGTCAATCGCGCGTCCGACATATTGTTTCCCTTTCGCAAATCCTGTTACTTTTTTCGGGGAACTCTCCGTTAACCGAGAATCTCACCCTCGCATAGCTTCTTTCCGCGCAAAAACGCGTCGACGTCCATTCGCTTGCCGCCCTCGGGCTGTACCTCTGCGAATTCCACGCAAACGCCGTCTCCGCAGACTACCGCAAACGTTTTGGCGTTCGCGACCGAGCCTGCCGGAAGCTGGGACTTATCCTCCGTAAGCCGCGCGCGGTAGACCTTAAGCCGTTTTCCGTCGAGAACCGTGTAGCTGCACGGAACGTCCGCCATCGCACGGATAAAGTCGTAGAGCCGTTTTGCAGGCAGGCTGAAGTCCAGCTTTAGCTCCTCCTTGGAGATCATTTTCGCGTAGCTCGCCTGCACGTCGTCAGGCTGTTTTGTGAATACGGCGGTGCCGTTCTCGAGCTGCCCAAGCGTCTCGGAAATAAGCTCCGCGCCGCATTTCGAGAGGCTTTCCCACAGCTCCGAGCCTGTCATTTCAGGGGGAATTTCCACCTCGCGGCGCATTATCACGTCGCCCGTGTCCAGACCCTCGTCCATTTTCATGGTGCAGACCCCCGAGACCGCCTCGCCGTCCTGGATACATCTTTGTATCGGCGCCGCGCCGCGGTATTTCGGCAGCAGCGACGCGTGAACGTTTATACAACCGAGCCTCGAAAGCTCCAAAACCTCTTTCGGGAGTATCTGCCCGTAAGCCACCACGACTATCACATCAGGAGCGAGCTTATGCAGCGCCTCCAGCGCCTGTGCAGCGTCGTCGCCTTTTCTCAGCGAATTCGGCTGATAAACGGGAATGTTGTTCTCCACCGCGAAATCCTTGACGGGAGAGGTCATTATCTGCTTGCCGCGGTTTTTCGGCTTGTCGGGCTGAGTAAATACGGCGCAAAGCTCATGCCCCGCCGCCTTTATAGCAGCCGCGCTGTTCACCGAAAAATCCGGGGTTCCCATAAAAACTACTCGCAATCCTCTTCCTCCTCGACCCATTCGATTACTTTATCCTCATACAAAATGCCGTTGAGATGATCTATTTCGTGGCAGAACGCCCGCGCCAACAGCTCCTTGCCGTGGTATTTCACGGGCTTTCCGAAGCGGTTTTGCGCCTTAACGCGAACGTGCATCGGGCGGCGGACTATCCCTTTTTTCCCGACGAGCGACAGGCAGCCCTCTTCTTCAAACTGCTTTCCCCACATCGCCGTTATCACGGGATTTATAAGCTCTATTTTCCCGTCGTCTATGTCTATCACCACTATCCGCTTTAAAACGCCCACCTGCGGAGCCGCAAGACCTATTCCCTCGGCGTCTATCATGGTTTCGTACATATCGTCCAACAGCTCGTGGAGTTCCTTACCAAACTCCGTTACCTCCGTCGATTTTTCGCGGAGTATGGGGTCGCCAAACTGCAAAATCTCTCTTATCATACTTTTCCTTACCTTTTGGGAATGGTCTGCTTTACTCTGTCGGTGAACAAAATTCCCTCCAGATGATCCAGCTCGTGACACAGTGCGCGTGCCAGCAAGTCCTCTCCCGTGACGGAGAATTCCTTTCCAGTGCGGTCAAACGCTTTTACCGTCACCTTTTTGGGGCGTTCTACCTCGCACCACTCTCCGGGCGCGGAAAGGCAGCCCTCGTTTCCGACCTGCACGCCCTCCTCGAAGACCAGCTCGGGATTTATCAGCTCAATAGCGCCCTTGCCGTCGCGAAGGTCGATAACCACGGCGCGGCGGAGTATCCCCACCTGCGGAGCGGCAAGTCCCACTCCCTCGGCGCCGAGAAGCGTTTCCTTCATATCATCCAGCAGAACTGCCAGCTTCTCGTCAAAGGAAGTCACGGGTCTGCATTTTTTTCGGAGAGAGTCCTCGCCGAAACGTAAAATTTCTCTTACTGCCATTGTATTCCCCTCTTTGGATTTAAGTATTTTTTTGAGAATTCACTCTATACTCCCATTAATATCCGCAAAAAACGCGACATTATTAAACATAGGCTCGGAGTACGCCTGCTTAAGCGACGCTTCCACGACGCTTCTGAACAGCGGGCTGTTCTTGCACTTTACTATCAGCGAGAATCTGAACCTGCCGCCCGCTTTTTCAACGGTGTTGGGCGCGGGTCCCAAGATACGCATGGGAACGCGCTTTCCGTGCGGCTTGGCGTTTTCGAGAAGTATATCCGCGAAACGCTTGGCGGCGCTGCGGCAGCGTTCGCTTTGAAGCGACGAAAACCCTAACACCGTAACATCGCAAAACGGCGGATAAAACTGCGCCCTGCGAAGCTCGATCTCTTCATTGTAGAAATCGGGATAATTCTGATTCGCGGCGAGGCTTATCACGAAATGCTCCGAGCTGAACGTCTGCAAAAGCGCGCGCCCGCGCTTGTCTCCGCGCCCCGAACGCCCTACTACCTGCGTTATCAGCGAGAAGGTCCTCTCATAGGCGCGAAAATCCGCGGCGTAAAGCGAATTGTCGATCTTGAGAACTCCCACCAACGTCACATTCGGAAAATCCAATCCCTTTGCGATCATCTGCGTTCCCACCATAATATCGTATTCTCCGTTTGAGAACGCCCTAAACCTACGCTCGAACGCATCCTTTCCCGAGGTGGTGTCCGCGTCCATTCGGAGAATACGCGCCGTCGGGAACATCTCGGCAAGCTCGTCCTCGATAAGCTGAGTGCCCTCGCCCTTCATATTGAAAAATCTGCCGCCGCACTTGGGGCACACCTTGTCGGCGCGCCGAAAATACCCGCAGCAGTGGCAAATCACGCTGTCGTTTACCTTGTGGTAGGTAAGCGGTATCGAGCAGTTGGGGCAGTCGAGCGGCTTTCCGCACGCCAGACACCGCACGCTCGTTCGGTAGCCGCGGCGGTTGAGCAATAGTATAGACTGCTCGCCGCGGTCTAAATTGCTTTTCAGTTCCTCCAGAAGCGGCATTGAAAACGACGACATATTGCCGTTTTTGCGTTCCTCTGCCATATTGATTATATAAACCTCGGGCAGCACGGCGTTGTTGTAGCGCTCGTCGATCTCAAAGAGACTGTACCGCCCGTTTTTGGCGTTGTAATAGCTCTCCAGCGACGGAGTTGCCGACGCTAAGAGCAGCAGCGAATTATGCGCAAAGCAGCGCTGCTTTGCAACGTCTCTCGCGTGATAGCGCGGAGTGCTTTCGGATTTGTAAGAGCCTTCGCCCTCCTCGTCGATAACGATGATCCCTAAGTCCGACACCGGCGCAAAGACCGCGCTGCGCGTTCCGATAACTATACGCGCCTTTCCCTCGCGGATACGGCGGTATTCGTCGGCGCGCTCGCCTATCGACAGCGAGCTGTGCATGATAGCGACTTCGTTCCCGAAAAGGCGGCGGAATTTTCCCACCATCTGCGGGGTAAGCGATATCTCGGGCACCAGCATTATCGCCGATTTTCCCTGCTTTAACGCCTCGTTTATAAGTCTTATGAAAACCGAGGTCTTGCCGCTTCCCGTAACGCCGCGAAGCAGCGCGCACTTCGGCTCGCTTTGGTTCATAAGCTCCAAAAGCCCGTTGAAGATCTCCTGCTGTTTCGGCGAGAACGTGATGTCCTCGGGGCTTTCACCCGCTTGTATATCGCTTTCGGTGCGGAAAACCACTTTTTCGTACTGTTCGAGAACGTTCTTCTCCACCAGACGTTTTATCACCGCAGCCGTCACCGCGCAGTTATAGCACACCTCGTGCACCGTCGCAGCACCCGTTTCCGCCAAAAACTCCACCACCGCGTTCTGCTTGGGGGTGAGCTTTTGGGAGCTTTCCTCGCCCTCGGCGAGCTTCAGCATCTGAACGCTCTCGTCGCCGACCTTGCGCTTGGGAGCGCATTCCTCGCGAAGCGCGCCTTTTGCCGTAAGGCTCGCTATGATATTGGAACTTCCCGCGACAAGCGCGGAAAACGTGGCTTTGTCGGCAGACTTAAGTTGCCGCAGCAGGGAATCCTCCCAGACGGTGAGCTTCCCCGAAAACCCCTCACACAGCGAATACTGACGCTTGAGGGAATACCCAAGTCCCGGCGGCAGGATCGCGCGAAACGCGTCATAGTAGGTGCAGAAGGTGTTGTCGCGAAGCCATCTGCACAGGTTCAGCAGCTCCTCGGAGATAACGGGAGCCTCGTCTATCACCGCTTCTATAGGCTTGCACTTTATGTCCGTTTCCTCGTCCGACAGCTCCAGCACCAGCCCGATGCGCTTTTTGTTCCCTCTGCCGAACGGCACCACCACGCGAACTCCCGCCGAAATTTTCTCGGAGAATTCCTCGGGGATCTCGTAGGAATAGAGCATATCAAACGCGAAAAGCGTGTTTTCTATCGCGACTTTCGCGGTCATTTAAACTGCTCCAACAGCTTCCCGCAGCGCGAGCGTTTGTGCTTTTCCGCACGGAATACGCTCAAAAGATCGTCGACTGCCGTTTCCAGCGCGTCGTTTACGATGAGATAATCGTAATTCTCAGCATAAGAAAGCTCGGTCTGCGCCTGCTTTATGCGCTCGGCGATCTTCTCGGGAGTCTCGGTGCCGCGGTTTCTCAGGCGGGTTTCCAATACCTCCCAGCTCGGCGGCAGGATAAACACCAAGCACGCCTCGGGGAACTGCTTGCGTATATTCATAGCGCCCTCTATCTCGATTTTGAGGACAGCGTCCTTGCCCTTTGAGAGCAGGTCGTCGACGCTTTTTTTGAGAGTGCCGTAGTAGTTGCCGCAATATTCGGTGTATTCCAGCACCTCGTTTTGGGAGATTTTTTCCATAAACTCCTCGCGCGACAGAAAATGATAGTGAACGCCGTTTTCCTCGCCCTCTCTGGGCGCGCGCGTGGTCGCAGACACCGCGTATCCCGCGGCGTCGGTTTTCTTGAAAAGTTCGTTCAGGATCGTATCCTTGCCGCAGCCCGCGGGCGCGGATACCACGAATAAAATTCCGCTGTCAGCCATAGAAACCTCCGTTTTTTTAAGGGATCACTCCTCGTCAGTCTTTCCCGCCAATGTATCGGGAAGCAGCGCGCACAACACAACATGGCCGCTGTCGCAAATTATCACCGAGCGCGTTTTTCGTCCGCAGGTAGCGTCGATGGCGCTCCCCGAATCCTTCGCCGTCTGGACTATACGCTTTACGGGAGCCGCCTCGGGGCTTACCACCGCGACTATCTTATCCGCGTTCACCGAATTTCCGAATCCTATATTTATCAGCCGCATTTTCTCAGCTCCCTTATCAGAATAATTCCTCAAAAACTATACATATTAAACTATACATATTTTATTATAACATATTTAGCCAAAAAAATCAATATAAAATTTTTTTAAAAACCTATTGACAAATTTATTCCCGTGTGCTATAATATCATTGTTGCGATGCTGTTATAGCTCAGTTGGTAGAGCACATCCTTGGTAAGGATGAGGTCATCAGTTCGACT
>JAFLUD010000068.1 GCA_022508965.1 Oscillospiraceae bacterium | reverse complement strand
GATAGAGCACTAGCCTCCGACGCTAGGTGTCGTGCGTTCGAATCGCATCGGGCGTACCAGTAAGCGAAAATCCCCTTGCTTCTGCAAGGGGATTTTTGCATACCGCAAGGGCTTCCATCTGCGTCGTTTCACGACTTGATGGAAGCTCCTTGCTGGCACAGTTTTTCACGTTGTGAAAAACTGCGCAGGATCGGCAAAACACGGAAAAATAGCGCGTGGTTGACTAAGCACGGAACGGTTTCTGATTTTTTTGCTGAATATTCCCCGAAATTTTAAAAAACCACTTGACAAAATATGCTTCAATTTGATAAAATATCAGTGTATTAAATTCTTTTACATCGGGGGGGGTTTTATGTCGGACGGTAATCTTCACAAGGGACACAGACAAAGAATGATGAAAAAGTTTGTGAACAACGGCTTGGATGCTTTGGAAGATCACGAGATCCTCGAAATGGTTCTTTATCACGTCTACCCCCGCCGCAATACCAACGACATCAGTCATCGCCTCATAAATACCTTCGGCTCGCTTAAAGCCGTTTTTGAGGCTTCATTTAAGGAGCTTACCGCGGTTGAGGATGTCGGCGAGAACGCCGCAAATCAGATCCTCTTCTGGGGTGAGTTCGCGAGATATCTGCACGCTCAGACTCCCGAAAAAGTTATTCTGAACAGCGAAGCTGCGGTCGTCAAATATTGCAGAGCTATTGTGGATTTCTATTCTAAAGAATGCGTTATCGCGCTGTTCCTCGACAACAAGTATCATCTGCTTTCAAAATACACCGTTTCCGACGGTACTTATAACTCGGTTTCATTTCTCATTAAGGAAATCACCGAAAAGGCTATCAAATGCAATTGCTCTACCGTTATCTTCGCGCACAGCCACCCGAACGATCAGCCTATCGCTCCCTCTACGGCGGATGTCGTTACTACAAGAATGGTCGGCGATTTCCTCAAAAAAATTGATATCACACTGAACGATCATATAATTATCGGTCTGAACTCTGACTATTCAATGCGCTCCTCCGAGCTGCTGACGGATATTTGGAGTTAATTTTTTTCGCAAAACAGACTTTCTTTTCTAAGCCTATTGACAAATTGTTTGTTCATAAGTATAATATAAATGAAATACTTTTTTAAGGAGCATTATGGATAAATTTGAGCTTCAATCGGAATATAAGCCCATGGGCGATCAGCCGGAGGCTATCGAGGCGCTTTCGGAGGGCGTTCTGCGCGGCGACAAGGAACAGACCTTACTGGGAGTTACCGGTTCCGGAAAGACCTTTACTATGGCGAACATCATCGCAAACGTAAACAAGCCGACGCTGGTTCTCGCGCACAACAAGACGCTTGCGGCGCAGCTTTGCTCGGAGTTTCGGGAGTTCTTCCCGAAAAACGCGGTGGAGTTCTTCGTTAGCTACTATGACTACTATCAGCCGGAGGCGTATATTCCCTCGACCGACGCGTACATCGAAAAAGACAGCGCGATAAACGACGAGATAGACCGCCTGCGACACTCGGCGACAGCTTCTTTGGCGGAACGGCGCGACGTTATCATCGTGTCTTCCGTTTCGTGCATCTATTCGCTGGGAAGTCCCGACGACTACCGCTCGAACACGCTGTCGCTGAGGCAGGGGCAGGAAATTTCGCGGGAGGAAGTCATTCGCAAGCTCGTTGATATGCAGTATGAGCGCAACGAGCTGAATTTCATCCGCAACAAATTCCGCGTTAAGGGGGATACTCTCGAGATATTCCCCGCGGGCAGCACCAGCGAGACCGCTGTGCGCGTGGAATTCTTCGGAGACGAGATCGACAGGCTTTCCGAATTTGAGGTGGTTACGGGAAACACCCGCGCGACGCTTCTTCACGCGATGATATTCCCCGCTTCACACTATATCATCGGAAAAGAGAAAATGGAGGACGCTTTAGCGGAGCTTGAACAGGAATTGGAGGAGCGCATTAAATTCTTCAAGGACAGCAACAAGCTCATCGAGGCGCAGCGCATAGAACAGCGCACGCGCTATGATATGGAGATGCTGCGCGAGATCGGCACCTGCAAGGGCGTTGAGAACTATTCGCGCGTGCTGGCGCGGCGCGCTCCCGGAAGCACGCCGATAACGCTTATAGACCACTTCCCCGAGGATTTTCTGCTTATGGTGGACGAGAGCCATGTAACGCTTCCGCAGGTTCGCGGAATGTACGGCGGAGACGTTGCCCGAAAGAAAAATCTCATCGACTACGGATTTCGGCTTCCCTGCGCTTATGACAACAGACCGCTCAATTTCGACGAATTCTACGAAAAAATACCGCAGGCGGTGTTTGTTTCGGCGACTCCCGGAGACTTTGAAAAGGAACGCTCCACCCGTATCACCGAGCAGATAATCCGTCCTACGGGACTGCTCGACCCGGAAGTGATAGTCAAGCCTACCGACGGTCAGATCGAGGATCTTATTTCGGAGATCAATACGAGGATCGCGAAAAAACAGCGTGTTCTTGTTACCACTCTCACCAAGAAAATGGCGGAGGATCTTACCGACTATCTCGACAAGGCGGGAATTCAAGTCCGTTATATGCACCACGACATCGACACCATCGAGCGCATGGAGATCATACGCGATCTGCGTTCGGGGGAATTCGACGTGCTGGTGGGAATAAACCTGCTGCGCGAGGGTCTGGATATTCCGGAGGTCTCGTTGGTGGCTATTCTCGATGCGGACAAGGAGGGATTCCTTCGCTCGGAGACCTCGCTTGTGCAGACTATCGGACGCGCGGCGCGTAATTCAGAGGGTACCGTTATCATGTACGCGGACGAGGTCACGCGGTCTATGGAGGCGGCTATCACCGAGACGCTGCGCCGCCGCGAGATCCAGAAGCGTTATAACGACGAGCATGGGATCATTCCCAAAACCATTATAAAGGAAGTTAGAGACGTTCTCGAAATTACAAAGAAAGAGGACGGCAAGAAGCGCAAGAAGTCCGATCTTAAGAAGCTGCCTCGCCGCGAGCGCGAGAAGCTGATCGCTCAATACACCGCGCAGATGAAAAAGGCAGCGAAGCTGCTGGATTTCGAGCACGCGGCGTATTTGCGCGATAGAATAAAGGAATTACAGGACTGAGAAAGGTAGATTATTTTGGCTAACGATAAAATCATCATAAAGGGTGCGCGTGAGCACAACCTCAACAACATCGACGTTACGATACCGCGAGACAAGCTGATCGTGCTGACGGGCGTTTCAGGCAGCGGAAAAAGCTCGCTGGCGTTCGATACCATTTTCGCGGACGGTCAGCGGCGGTATATGGAGAGCCTTTCCTCATACGCGAGAATGTTCTTGGGACAGATGGAAAAGCCCGATGTTGACAGCATTGAGGGGCTTTCGCCGGCTATTTCCATAGACCAGAAAACTACCTCGAAAAACCCGCGTTCTACCGTGGGAACAGTCACCGAGATATACGACTATCTGCGCCTTATGTACGCGAGGATCGGGATACCGCACTGCCCCGTCTGCGGCAGAGAGATACGCCAGCAGACTGTTGACGAAATTGTGGATCAGGTGCTGACGCTTCCCGAAAAAACGAAGTTTCAGGTGCTGGCTCCCGTTGTTCGCGGGCGCAAGGGCGAGCATAAAAAGGAATTTGAAGCCGCAAGAAAGTCGGGCTTTGCGCGTGTTCGCGTTGACGGGATCACCTACGATCTGTCGGAGAAGATCTCCCTTGAAAAGAATATCAAGCACTCTATCGAGATCATCGTTGACCGCCTGGTGATAAAGGACGGCTTGAAATCGCGCCTTGCCGAGAGCATTGAGACCGCTGGCTCGCTTACGGGCGGGCTGGTTTACATCGACGTGATAGACGGAGATGAATTACACTTCTCGCAGAGCTACTCCTGCCCCGAACACGGGGTGTCTGTGGACGAGCTTGTGCCGCGTATGTTCTCGTTTAACAACCCGTTCGGCGCGTGCCCCGAATGCACGGGGCTTGGCAGCTATCGCAGGATCGACCCCGATCTTATTCTCCCGAACTGGGATCTGTCCATTTCGGAGGGAGCTATAAAGGGCTATGGGTGGACCTACAACGAAGGCACCATTGCGGCGATGTACTTCGACGCGCTCGCGGACAGGCACGGATTCTCGGTGGATCAGCCGCTGTCGGAGCTTCCAGAGAAGGCGATAGACGAGCTGCTGTACGGGACACGCGGCGAGAAGATCCTCATAAAACGCCCGAGAAATCAGGGCGGCGGGCAGTATTACACCGATTTTGAGGGAGTTGCAAACAATTTGCAGCGCCGCTATAACGACGCGCAGATGGGGCAATACGCGCGGGACGCTCTGGAGGATTTCATGAGCGACGCGCTGTGTCCGAAATGCCACGGCGAGCGCCTTAACGACACGGCTCTGGCTGTCACGGTTGGCGGAAAGAATATCAGCGATTTCTGTAAGATGTCGGTTGTGGGGGCTTTGGAATTTATAGAAACCCTGGAGCTGTCGGAACGCGAAAAGATGATCGCGGGGCAAATTCTCAAGGAAATTAAATCGCGGCTGGGATTTCTCAGAAGTGTGGGGCTGGAATACCTCACCCTTTCGCGCTCGGCGGGAACGCTCTCGGGCGGCGAAAGTCAGCGTATACGCCTCGCAACTCAGATAGGAAGCGCGCTTACGGGGGTGCTTTATATTCTCGACGAGCCGAGCATCGGGCTTCATCAGCGCGATAACGACAAATTGATAGCCACTCTCAAAAATCTGCGCGACCTCGGAAACACGCTGATCGTTGTCGAGCATGACGAGGACACCATGCGCGCCGCGGACTGGATCGTCGATATCGGTCCGGAGGCGGGCGTTCACGGAGGAAACGTCGTTTACAGCGGCGAGGTCGGCGGGCTTATGAAATGCAAGGAATCGGTTACGGGGAAATATCTAAGCGGAAAGCTGTCTATTCCCGTGCCGAAAAAGCGCCGCGCCGTCGGAGAAAAGTGGCTCAAGGTCACGGGCGCGGAGGAGAACAATCTCAAGAAGATAAACGTCGATATTCCGCTTGGAGTCTTCACCTGTGTTACGGGAGTTTCGGGAAGCGGAAAGAGTTCTCTTGTAAACGAGATCATCTACAAGCACCTGTTCGGAAAGCTCAACCGAGGCAGGGTTCGCGCGGGGAAATTCAAGGATATGAAGGGTCTGGCGTATCTCGACAAGGTGATCATGATCGACCAGTCGCCTATCGGAAGAACGCCGCGCTCCAATCCCGCGACGTATACGGGGGTGTTCACCGACATCCGCGATCTGTTCGCGCAGACTAACGACGCGAAAACGCGCGGCTATTCGGCGGGGCGGTTCTCGTTCAACGTTAAGGGCGGACGCTGCGAAGCCTGCGAGGGCGACGGAATTCTCAAAATAGAAATGCACTTTCTACCGGATATATTCGTGCCGTGCGAGGTGTGCAAGGGGCATCGCTACAACCGCGAGACTCTCGAAGTAAAATACAAGGGAAAGAACATTTACGACGTTCTTGAAATGACTGTGTCGGAGGGCGTGGAGTTCTTCGAGAATATTCCCAAAATCCACAACAAGCTCAAAACCCTCGAGGAAGTGGGACTGGGCTATATCAAGATCGGGCAATCCTCCACTACCCTTTCGGGCGGCGAGGCTCAGAGAATAAAGCTCGCGACCGAGCTTTCAAAGCGTTCCACCGGAAAGACGATCTATATTCTCGACGAGCCTACTACGGGGCTTCATTCCGCGGATGTAAAGCGGCTTATCGACATTCTCCAGCGGCTTACCGACGCGGGGAATACGGTTCTCGTTATCGAACACAACCTCGACGTTATCAAGACCGCGGATTATATCATCGACATGGGTCCAGAGGGCGGAGACAAGGGCGGCACGGTCATTGCGACGGGTACTCCCGAACAGATCGCTAAATCAAAGAAATCCTACACGGGCGCTTATTTGAAAAAAATGGTTGACAAATAATCTCAATTGTGGTAAAATTCTATTATAGAATTTTAATGGAAAGGAATTTTACTATGAAAAAGTTTTTTGCGGAATTCAAGGAGTTCGCCCTTAAGGGGAACGTTATGAGCATGGCGGTCGGCGTTATCATCGGCGGCGCGTTTCAGTCGATAGTTACCGCGCTTACGGGAGACTTTATCAACCCGCTTATCGCTTCTGTCGGAGGCTCTGAGATCGCGGGAATGATCAAGCTGCCGTGGGTGGACTACACCGGTCTCGAGCCGGAGGAGGTCGCTAACCTCGCCCTCAACTACGGGCATTTCATTACCACGGTCATCAACTTCTTTATCCTCGCGTTTATCCTGTTTATGATGATCAAAGGCATGAACAGACTAATGGCTATCGGCAAGAAAAAGGAAGAGGAAGCGGCTGCCGCTCCCCCCGAGCCTACCAAGGAAGAGGTTCTGCTTACCGAGATCCGCGACCTGCTTAAAGAGAAAAAGTAATATACACCGCCCGAGCTATGTGTTCGGGCGTTTTTTTTGGAGGAAATATTATGATTCGTGAAATCAACAGCGGCGACTATCGGCAGCTTATGGAGCTTTATCTTCACCTGCATGAGACGGAGGTTCCGCCTTTCGCAAACGCCAAGGACATCTGGGAGAAGATACTTTCCGATGACAACTATCACATTATCGTTGCGGAAGAGGACGGAAAGCTCGTTTCAAGCTGCACCTGCGTGATAATTCCCAATTTAACGCGCGGTCCGAGACCTTACGCGTGGGTGGAAAACGTTGTTACTCACGAGGATTACCGCGGCAAGGGGCTGGCGACATCCTGTCTCAACTACGCAAAAGAGCTTGCTATAAAGGAAAACTGCTACCGGATCGTTCTGATGACCGGCTCTAAGCTGGACAGCACTCTTAAATTCTACGAGAACGCCGGATATAACCGCGACGACAAGACAGGGTTTATTCAGTGGCTGTAACGCCTTTGGGGCTGTGTTATTCTTTAATGACGGAGATTTATTATGTATTACTCTTTTCGTAAGTCGCGCGGACACAATACAATAGAGATCACGTTTGACTACTGGGATATGCACCCGCACTCGCGCGACCCGTTTTACGCCATCGTGGAGGCTTACGCGGCTCAGAACGATCTGACCATCAGAACCGTTGACTATTTATATAACTACAAATTCAATGACGATCCGTTTGACGTTCAGTTTTATTGGTTTGCGGGATTTACGATCTATGTGTTCGTTCCCGTGAAGCGGAATCTGGCAGAGGTTCGCAAACGCCTCGGGATGATCGTTTACGAGCAGAACAAAATGCTTAGGAAGATCGATTTTCCAAGATATACGCCATGGAAGCCGCCACCCGATTTTAAGCGATAGTTTTTTATGGGGGAAAACTTTTTTTCGCAAAAAGTTTTCCCCCATACCCCCTTTCAAAAAACTTCCTCATTTTGTTTCGGAGTTATAGGTACAACAAAAACCGCAGTATCGAGAGATTCTGCGGTTTATAAAATCAAAATGGGAAAGTCTTTTGAAGGGGGTCCGGGGGGAACTTTTTCGAAGAAAAGTTCCCCCCGGAAAAACTAATTCTGTTTTCTTACCTTGATGTGGACTTCGCGGAGCTGTTGCTCGGTTACCTCGGTGGGCGCTCCCAGAAGCAGATCCTGCGCGTTGGAGTTGAGCGGGAACGCGATTATTTCGCGGATGCTCTCCTCGCCCGTCAGGAGCATTATCATTCTGTCAACGCCCGGCGCCATGCCCGCGTGAGGCGGTGCGCCAAACTTGAACGCGTTGTAAAGCGCGCCGAACTTGCTTGCTACGTCCTCCTCGGTGTAGCCGGCGATCTCGAACGCCTTTATCATGATGTCGATGTCGTGGTTGCGGACGGCTCCCGACGACAACTCAACGCCGTTGCAGACAATATCATACTGATACGCAAGAATTTCCAGCGGGTCTTTATTCAGCAGCGCGTCGAGTCCTCCCTGCGGCATGGAGAAAGGATTGTGCGTGAAGATGATCTTGCCGGTCTCCTCGTCCAGCTCGTACATCGGGAAATCTACGATAAAGCACAGCTCAAAGCGGCTCTCGTCTATCAAATTCATGCGCTTTGCGACCTCGGTGCGGATCTGTCCCGCGAACTTGGGCGCGTTTTTCTTGCTGTCGGCAATGAAGTACAGAACATCGCCTACTTCCAACTCACAGCGCTTTGCAAGCTCGGCTCTCTGATTATCGTCGAGGAACTTGTCGATGGGGCCGTTATATTTGAAGCCGCCGTTTTCGCCCTCCTCGACCTTGAAATAGCCGAGACCCTTCATTCCGACTTCGTTGGTGGCGAAGTCCTCCATATTCTTAAAGAAGCTCTTGGACTGCGACGCCATCTGCGGCACGCGAATACCGCGGACGGTCTTATTGCAGAAGGGCTTGAAATCGCTGTCGACAAACAGGTCAGACAGCTCCTTGATTATCAGGGGGTTGCGGAGATCGGGCTTGTCGGTGCCGTATTTCAGCATGGCTTCCTCGAAGGGGATCCTCGTGAACGGCGCGGAGCTTACCTTTTTATCGGAGAACTTCGCGAAGGTCGCCGACAACACTTCCTCGGCTGCCGCGAAAACATCCTCCTGCGTAGCGAACGACATCTCGAAATCCAGCTGGTAGAACTCGCCCGGCGAACGGTCGGCGCGAGCGTCCTCGTCGCGGAAGCAGGGAGCTATCTGGAAATACTTGTCAAAGCCCGACACCATGTATATCTGCTTGAAGATCTGCGGAGCCTGCGGCAGAGCGTAGAACTTTCCGTGGTGCTTGCGGCTAGGTATCAAATAATCTCTCGCGCCCTCGGGAGACGAGGTCGAAAGTATCGGGGTCTGAAGCTCCAGGAATCCCATCTCGGTCATTTTATTTCTCAAGAACGAGATTATCTGCGAACGAAGAACGATGTTATCGTGCATTTTTTTGTTGCGCAGATCGAGATAGCGGTACTTTAAGCGCAGGTCTTCTTTTATCTTCTTGGACTCGTCGATCTCAAACGGGAGCTGCTCGGTCACTCTGCCGAGTA
>JAFLUD010000067.1 GCA_022508965.1 Oscillospiraceae bacterium | reverse complement strand
AGTAGTGAGGGCGAAATCACTTTAATAGTCGCAACTTAAATTTAAACGCAGACGAAGATCTCGTTTTAGCAGCTGCCTAAGCGCACTGCCGTCGTTCCCCGCAGCACCGCGGGCGGGGATTCGGCGTCGATTAGCGGTCAACGCCTCGGCAAATAGCCTTATAGCCGGGGTCGTATTAAAGGCTACCAACCGCAAAAGCCTGCTTGTCGGCGTTTGCGCGAGGGAATTCTAAAAGACACGCTGCACTCGGAGAAGGTTGTGAGGACGGGTTTTCGGACAGGGGTTCAATTCCCCTCGGCTCCACCAGTAAGCAAAGGCATTTGTCTGCGCTGCTGAAGCAGCTTGACACCGCAACACGATGTTGCGAGCAGACGCCCAAAGCGCGGCAAGGATGCCGCGCATACAAGGCGTACGCTGGTGCTCTTTGCTAGCATTGTTTTTGCTCGAATTGCCCTAAAGTCAATTCGGTTTCGCTTCGCGAAACACGCAAAAACAACGCAGGGTTGACTTGTCATGGGATAAGTGGCTCTTGTCGAAAAAATCTTTTTTGTAGTGGTTAGACAGCCAACTAGTTGGCTTTTATTCCCAGCAGACGTTTCTCTGCTGGGAATGTTCTTTTCTGTACGGCTATTACGAGAATCTTTTTTATCAAGGTTATACATAATGAATCACCTATCGTAATCCGAACCCCTTGCGGTTCGGACAACGGTAGGTGATTTTGTTTTGCGCGTTTATTTAATGCGGATCGAGAGAGCTTCTGCTTATAAATTCATTCCACAGGTAGAAAATAAAACAGCACAAAATCCGAAGGGAAAAGTCAAAAAGGAATAGATCTGCACATTGTTGTTCGAGATGAAAACTGAACAATTGGGCATTAAAATTAGAAGAATACAGTGAAATTTCCGATACGGCGTATCTTTTGCAGCGCCGATCGGTTTTTTAATTCATAAATCTCACAGCGTTCACATATATTGGCATTGCAAAGGTGCTTTTACAGACAGAGAAATAAGCGTTGAAGCAAAGTTAAAATGTCGTTATAAAGGGTAAAATGTTTTAAAACCCGCAGGAGGGGAGGGAAACAAAATGATTAAGGCAATCGAAGATTATTTGGCGGCTTTCAACGGTCGTGAAGGCAATACTATTACAACCGAATGTACGATATATCAAGGCCACAGCAATGTGTTTTCGGGAAGTGTTGATATTAGATTTACTACAGATACAGGCCATGGCGGCAGTAACGTTTTAACTTTATACAGGGCTGGCACAGATAATAGTCCGATAGGCTTCGAAGCGTTTACCACATCTTTTCAGAATTTCAGTTTTTCAAACAACATATTGACGGTCAGCAATATAACCGGGGGATATGTCATCAGTATTTTTACACCGGCATAATAACCGGCAGTATGATATTTAAAAGGCTTCCCGGCATGAAGCGCCGATGCGTTGTTCTTCAACGCCGCTCGATATTTGAGAACTAAAACCGCCTGACGGGATATGGACCCCAAAGGTTCGCGTAACGTAGACATTTTTTGCCGCAGTGAAACCGACGCGGCTTTTTTCCTTTATGGAAATACACAGAAATGTTTGTCATAAAACTCGTCCGAAAAACATAATATTTATTAGCCTGAGGGCAATAAAAAAGGAGGTATTGTTTGTGTTAGTCAACATTGTTTCTTGGAACACCCGCGGAGACGGGATAAGTACGCTGTCGGATGTATACAGTGATGTGCTGGATCCGAAAATTCCAAACATTATCCTTATGCAGGAAGCCGGTCATATCCTAAATTGGCAGTTTACACAGAAATTTGGAAAAAAGAACTATAACGCATTTTTTGTGCCCGCTCCTGACGCAATAAACAAACGGTGTACCGTAGGGATACTTGCCGATGTCTCGCTTGGCGAAAAATTCGGTCATTGTAAATGCAATGAGTACAGGAGACCTTTTGTGTACCTCGAGTACAAAGATTTTGTTATCGCATCAATACATTCAAACGCCAGCCAAAATACGGCTGTTGAGGAGATCCGTGACGCAAATGTGATCTTTTCGAGTGATTTTAGTGACCGCAACTGGCTTCTTATGGGAGACTTTAACTGCGAACGCAAGGAAGCTGAGGCATATGAAGACGACTTTGAGTTTCATGCAGATGACGGAGGCTCGCCGACGCATGAAAAAGGCAGAACTCTCGATTTTGCCGTTTTTTCAGCGTCCCTGGTAGGCAAAGTAAAAATTCAAAACTATGACATTGTCCCTTCCAAAAGCGATCACTTTCCGATCCACTGCGTTTTAGACATTTAATATTAAAGAAAAGAGGTAAATCATTATGCCTTCAGTAATTCCTTTTGACCCGTCGATCACCCTGGGAAACATCGTCGATCCCGCAAAGCTCGATCAGCTCAACCGGATCGCCGCGCTGCAGGCGCCGATAGATCAGGCTGAGAACAATTTAAACTCGCTTATCACGCTCAAGCGCAGCATGGACACTACCATCAGAGAGCTTGCGAATATGAGCATCGACACCCGCGAGCTTTCCAAGAAAAGCACGGAGGTAAACGATCAGATCACCAAAGCCGCGGAGGATTATCTCCAGGCCAAGATCGACGGAAAAACCGACATCCAGAAAATACAGACCGAGGCTATCGTAAACTCAAGCTGGGAAAGTCCTTTGGATTACAACCGCACCGAGATCAAGAAAATGCCGCTATCGTCCGATTCGATGAATATGAACGTGCAGTATTTTTCATTCGACGAGAATAATCAGGATTCCAACACCCAGGCTCAGGAGGTAATGGACTTTATAAGCAGCGAGTTTAAATTCCTCGGGACCCAGATATCCGACTCCGCGCGCAAGACTGCGCAAAGCCAAATGAGCAGCCAGTATTCGCGGCATGATATCTCGGGCACTCTGGTTATCGCGGTCAGCTGCACCCACAAGAACGCCGCGCTGCTCGCTCCCTGCGTAATCGACGTCGACAAGGCGATTCGCGTGTGGAATCAGATGTACAGGGACGATATGCTGAAAACAGACGACCCCGCAAACATCATTCAGACAGCCAAAGACGCCAATACCCAGAACGAAAAGTCCTTTGCGATAGTTTCGGGCGCAACATACGGCTCTTGCTTCGTAGGAATGGTGCATATCCTGAACTCCCAGAAAACAATGTCCTCGGAAAAAATGACCTCGAAGGTAGAATCAATTCAGGCGCAGGTCAAAGCCAACAAGTGGTTTGCAAGCGTAAGCGGCGGCTTCGGTCTGTCGGATACGGTATCCAATGATATCAAGTCATTGCTCAGCACGCAGGAGATCTCCTCTCACTGTACGCTGACGACCAAGGGTCTTATCCCGTCAATCAAATCCAATCAGATCAAGATGGCGGTAAAGGAATTCACATCGTTCGACGGGAAGTCCGCCATGAACGATCTTGCAGCTCTCCAGAACGCCGTTGCCACCGATATGGACTCGGTAGACGCTTCCGCGGAAGCCGCGAAAAAGGGCGGGCAGATGGTCTCTCTCAAAAACGCGCAGATCAAAGGCGTGCTTTCGGGACTTCAGGAGATCGACGACGGCAGCAACAAGATAATCGACATAAACTCCCTTATGACCGCCCTTGACGATTATATCGACAAGGCGATGGGCGGAGAGATCGGAACTCCGATAAACTACTACTTAAAGCCAATCACTAAGTCTCAGCTTGCGGAGATGTGGGTGGATAAATACTTCCCCAATAATTTCCTTAAAGTGAATACCGCAGAGGGCGAATAAATACAACAAGAGGCAGGATGCTTAGTCCTGCCTCTTAAAATTAATAAAGAAATGAGCGGCTGCCCATTACGGGCAGCCGCCATTATGTTCCGAAGCAAACAGCGTATTATTAATGCAAGCGGGCTGCTTATTTGTCGAAGCCGTTAAACTTGCCGCTCTTAATAATTGTGGGATAATCAACATAACCGTAATCCAGGTCCACTTTGCCGTTGACGCCCTCGCATGAGCCGCTGCCCGAATACTGCCATACGCCGAAATCGCCTTTATAACCGCACGATGAGGCGTATTCGGCTATCCACAGCGCATAGCTCTTTGCAACCTCTTCGGAAATGTGCGCCTGCAGCGGAGCGCGGCTGATATACAATCCCGGGTAATAATGGGCGTTTTGGAGAGCCTTGCAGAATACGTCAACGATATTCGAGCAAAGCTCCGTGCCCTTGTCGAATTGGCTTTTCTCCTCCAGATCGATATAGATCGGGTATTCAAGCTGCTTGCCCGAGATCGCTTTAATGCAGCACTCAGCCTCCTTTTGAGCCTCTTCCTCCGACAGCGCGCGGCTGTACCAGTATGCTCCGACGTTCAGACCCGCCGCCTTGGCTTTCGTGTAATTCTTGACAAAACATTTGCTTTCGGTATACTTCTCGCCCGCTTTGATTATCACGAAATCAACGCCGCTTTGTTTCACCTTCTCAAAATCAATTTCGCCCTGAAAGCTGGAAACGTCTATTCCCTTGTTCATTGCCTAAGTCCTCCTCATTATTGTGAAAATCCGGTGGTTTTATTCAAGGGACATCCCCGTTTATAAGAGTTGTCCGCTTGCTATACCAGTATATGGTTGCCGCGCGTAAAACAGAACCCGATTTTACAGCTTGACTTTCCGTAATGTTACCTGTTACGACAGTTAAATCGTGAAAAAATAGGCTGCGCAGAATGTTGAATTCCCGCTCCGAATATACTTAAATCAAAGGGGGACTGAAAATGACCGCTAACAGACAAGCCGTACAGGAATTCAACGATAATCGGCATCTACTGGACGCTATATCGGACAAATTGATCAGAAGCCGCATTGAATCTTCTCTTAAGTGGTATATACGCAACGCTGTCACGTCAAAACACTATTTCTACTTTTTTTCGGTTATAACGATCGTTGCTCCTATTTTTTCGGGAATATTAATAAATCTGCCGCTTACAGATACATATGTGAAGATCATCTCGAGCATATTCGCCGGACTTACCTCCGCTTGCGCATCCGCTCTCAATTTATTTAATTTCAGAAAGGATTGGGAGCTATACCGCAATCAGGCAGAGGAAATAAAGCGGATTCTCGCGGAAAACTTGTCGGATCCCATAGGCGATCAAAAGGTTTTGAAGAGAATTGAAAAGAGCATTCAGTCTACCGAGAAAAACTGGATGGAAATGATAAGCCGGCAGGACAGCAATGGGCAGTGAGCTTAAGTCATCTATCGGAATCTGAAACTATATGATTAGTACAACAGCAATTTTTTATGTAATACCTTACGCGCTGAGAGTGTTTCTTATTACGGATGCATTTCGTTTTGTAAAATCGAAACCTCTCATAATTAGAAGGAAAATTTATGAAAGCAGAATATTTAATCCTGTTATTAGGTTTGAAAACAATTTATTTTCAAATTATAATAGGTATTATGTAAAGCATTAGGAAAAGTTGTGTCAATATTATTGTTAATGAATTGAAGCAGTAATAACGCACAAATTTAGTCTTGACTTTTTGTGCGTTTCGCACGTTATAGAACATGTTGCGCAGGATTTCGACATCTTGCGCATTTTGTATTGCAAAATTGATTTAAATAATTTATAATATACTGACAGGGATCTTTTTTAGCGGCGAAAATATTCATACAACGGCTTTTGATGCTTCGTATATATGTTATGATGCATTGTAATAAGCAAATAAATTTTATGCCGAAAGGCGGAAAGGATGTTTTATTATGACGACGAATGTTCCCGGCGGTTGGGTAATTGCTAAAATGCAGCCCGCAACTCTTCCTGAGGAGGTACAGGCGGCCTTTTATCAGGTAACCTCTTCAATGGTTGGCGCAACGTACGTTCCCGTGCTTTATTGCGGATATCAGGTTGTTCAAGGAACCAATCACATGATCATATGTGAGCAGACGCTTGCTGCACAGGGCGCGCCAAAGCATCTCATTAAGATGGTTATCAACATATTTCAACATAACGCAAGCATTGTTGGGATTGAGACGATTTTGTAATATCTGTACAACCGGAGCCTAAGGGAATCACCTATCGGAATCCGAATTCTATGGGTTTGGACCACGGTAGGTGATTTTTAGCAGCCTTTTAATATCTTTGTTCCTGCTTTCTCCCAAAATCAAAAGTCTTGATAAAATTATTTAAATATGGTATAATATACTAAAAAAATTTTGGATCGGGAGCGGGATTTATGTTTTCGTTGGCTTTTTTGCTGATAAGGGACGCAGCAGACAGAGATTTTGTAAAAGACTTGTTTAAAAATAACGAGCAGATGATGTATAAGATCGCGTTTAATATTCTACATAACAGAACCGACGCCGAGGATACGGTGCAGAATACGATCATAAAAGTAATTGACAGTCTAGAAAAAATCCGCACTTTGGACAGTACGGAAATCGAGTATTATCTTTCTGTGATGACCAAGAATACCGCTCTGGATATGCAAAGAAAGACAAAACGCCTCCCCGAAAGCAATGTGATGGAGGAACTCGACGAGATGGAGTCGGATATCTCTGTTGAGGAAGCGGCGCTGATGAATATAAATTCCGAGCGCATAAAAGAAGCTCTGAGAAGGCTTCCGGAGCAAGAATATGAGATATTGTTTTTGAATCTTCAAGTGGGGTTATCTCCGTCTGAAATTGCGGATCAGCTTGGGATCACGTCAAATACGGCAAGACAGCGTATCTTTCGCGCAAAAAATAATCTCAAAAAGGAACTCGAAAAGGAAGGGATAACAAATGACGTTTGACGACCTGATCGTTCAGGGTATGCGCGGCACGCTTGAGGAAAAGCGCAACGTATACCGTTTAGATGAAAAAAACCACCTTTTCTCGATCGCTTACAAAATAAGACGCAAAAGTATAATTCGCTCAAGCAGAAGCAAAACGCGTTTTACTGTAAGGAAAATCAAGTATATTCTGATCGCGGTGATCATGGCGCTGTTTGTACTTACGGGCTTCAGCCTTTGGCGCTATTTCGGAGGATTCTATTTTAATTTTCTCGAAGATCACTCGACGGTCTTTTTCAAAGGTGAAAACTTCAAAACAACAATTGAAGAGGTATACGGTTTGCCGGAGGAGTATGAGCTTTTGAAAATATCTTCCGAAAAATACAACGTTATTTCAAAATATTTGATTAATGGAGAAATTATAACCTTAACTCAGAACTTATCTTCACTCGTAGAAGGTGTAAATACCGAGAACTGTGAGGTGGAATATTTAACAATAAACGGGAATGACGGATATTATATAAATATGTTTGAAGATGTAGTTTATTTGACATGGGTCAATGACGGATATCTTTTCACTTTGATCGGCAAAATAGACAAAAATGCAGCCATTTTTTTAGCGAAATCGCTGAAAATCAGAAATTTCGACAAAAACCCGTAACGCTTGGCAATTTCATACGTTTTACTATATGAGGGGGAGAAGATCCCCAAATAAAAGAACAAGAGGTAAAAAAATGAAAAAATTAGCCGTTTTAATGTCTTTAGTGTTAGCGCTCTTTGCCATGCCTTTGACGGTATTTGCCGAACAGCCCGCTTCGCCGTATGCGGCAGGTACGCCGGCTGTGCCGAACTGGGATATAACTGCGTCGGCTTCAAGCACTTTGTATCCCGAGGGAGACGACGTGACCTGTGTAAGTATAGTAACCGGAGCTCCCAGCGTCACAAGCATTACGGTTGAACAAACGCTAGAGGTGCCGGGAATCCTTTGGTTCTGGAAAACATACGATAACGACTCGGAATGGACAAAGACGGTAGAAGATAACGCAACAAGCGTATACAACTATAAATACGATCTTGAAAGCGGTAAATACCGTTTGAAGTCTGTATTCACCCTGGAAACAGCCAGCGGCAAGTCCGAAACGGTTACGATGTACAGCGAAACAATAACGATCTCTTAAACCATTTTTAACTGCAAAAGAATATCTGTCTGCCAACAGCTATCTTTGGCGGACAGGTATTGTATTGCCAAAAACAGTATAATTAGCCGAAAAAGGCGGTGATTTCTTTGCTGAAGTTTGCGGTTTGCGACGATCAGAAAGCGGATCTTGACTTGGTCGCGGATAAAATTCGCGAATACTATGCTGACGAATGTGAGATATACAAGTACGAGGACGGTGAAAGCCTGCTTGAGGACAGCCTCACGCAATCTTTTGACGTCCTGTTTTTAGATATAGTTATGCCGGGTATGGACGGAATGAAGCTCGCTGCTAAGGTCCGTGAGGAGAATCAAAATGTGAAAATCGTTTTTGTTACGAATAAAGAAGAACTAGCGTATATGGGGTATCTTTACGAAGCGTTCAGATTTGTGCGTAAAAGCAATCTGGATCAAGAGCTTTGGGAAGCGGCGGAAAGTCTTAAAAAGTATTTCGATTCCGCAAACGAGTATCTTGAATTTAAAATTCCCCGCGGAGGGATTACAATGGCAATCAAGGAAATTCAGTATATTGAGGCAAAAGATCATACAATAATCTTAGTCAGCAATTATGAGGAACGGGTGTGCGGTACGTTGAAAGAATATGAAAGCAAACTATGCAAAAAAGGTTTTATACGAATACATAAGGCATATCTTGTAAATTTAAGGTATATATATTCGATCCAAAAAGATTGCGTGAAGCTGGTCGGAGGAAAAGAGCTGCCCCTTAGCCGCAACCGAGTGAATGAAACCAAGAAAAAACTTCAGGAGTTTATAAATAGCGAATCGCCTGTCGAGGTTTGAATCTCCGAGATTCGGACAACGGCAGGTGATTTTGTATGGATATATATTAAAAGCCACATTTTCGGTGCAATTTACACAAAGAATGTGGCTTTTTCTTTTATTCAATAACTAACTGCAAATTACCAAGCAACCTACAGTTTTCGTTTGAAACTGAACAAAAATACCGTTAATTATATAATCTTTGACTATTGACAAACGGTACAAGATATGGTACAATTAGCTAAAGCAAATGTAAAATTTCCAACATTAAAATGGGCATTTTACTTTTTCTATTTATAACGCGCCTTAGGGAAATTTCCCAAATATATAGGCATAGGAGAATTTGCTATGAGAAGTTTTACAACATTGGATCTGCAGTACGCTCACCGCTTTTACGGTTTTAAAGGCGAGGCTCAATATCTGCACGGACACACCGGAATTTTGACTATCGAGGTTGAGGATACCGTGGAGCCGGGAGTGAATATGGTTTTCCCCTGCAACGAAATCAAAAAGACCGCATGGGAAGTTCTTCAGAACTTCGATCATGCTTTGGTTCTGCGAGAGGATGACCCGCTGCTGCCTGCTATTTTGAAAGTTTACGAGGAACAGGGAATTAAGGACGGCACACCCGCCAACAAGCAGAAGGGAATTGCTTTTAAGACAGAGCTTGCTACTGCGTATCCTGAGTGCCGTTTGGTGGTTACTAAGGAGACAATGACCGTAGAGGGCATGATAAAGATAGTATACGA
>JAFLUD010000066.1 GCA_022508965.1 Oscillospiraceae bacterium | reverse complement strand
ACCAGCCCAAGAAGCTCCAGAGAAAGCACGAGCACGGCTTTATGAAGAGAATGGCAACCAAAAACGGAAGAAAGGTTCTTGCAAGACGCCGCGCAAAGGGCAGAAAAAGACTTTCTCACTGATAAACGGCACGCCCGTCTGATTTTGGAAAATGTCTGAATTTAGAAAAAGGTACGCCGTTATCAAAAGCAACCGCGATTTTACTTACCTGTTCAAGAAGGGCGAATCCGTAGTAAATCACGGCTTCGTGTGTTATATGAGACCGAGGCGCGCGGGGAAAAACCGCGTCGGCATAGTCACGGGTAAGAAGGTAGGAAACGCGGTAAAACGAAATCGGGCAAGGCGGATAATCAGAGAAGCATTCCGCCTTATCGACCCGGTTATCAGAGAAAAGACCAACAAGCGATTTGATTTCGTGTTTGTCGCGAGGGCAAAAACGCCAACGTTAAAAACGCAACAGATCTTAAGTCTTATGAAAAAGAATATACTGCCGAAACTGCAATGAAATATATTTTTTTAGGGATAATCAAGCTGTACCGATTGACGCTGTCAAAGATCTTGCCGCCATGCTGCCGCTTTACGCCGACCTGTTCCGAATACGGGCTGATAGCCGTTCGGAGGTTTGGCGCGGTAAAGGGCGGTTATTTGACATTATGGAGAATTTTTCGGTGCAATCCGTTCGGGAATTACGGCTACGATCCCGTGCCCGAGAGCTTCTGCTTTCGTCCCGAAAAGTATACAGTTTCGCGCAAGGATTTCAGTTCGTGGAACGAAAAAGGCAAAGAATAGGTTCAAGCTGTCAGAGGCAAGCATCAAGGTGCGAAATCTTGCTTCTTGCCTCTGATTTCTTGCTTCTAAACGAAAGGACGTGGAGACAATACAGTTTTTATATAGTTTGATCGGAGCTCCGCTTGGATATATACTGTATTTTATTTATACTTTTATCTGCTCGAACGTCGGGATCGCAATACTTATCTTTACGCTGGTAGTAAAGCTGGCGCAATTGCCGCTTTATATCAAGCAGCAGAAGACCACCGCGAAATCGGCGATCTTTCAGCCAAAGGTCATGGAGATCCAGCAGAAGTATCAGAACAACCGCGAAAAGCAGCAGGAAGAGCTGTTAAAGCTCCAGCAGCAGGGCTATAAGCCCATGTCCGGCTGCGGAACGATGCTGCTGACGTTTCTGATACTTTTCGGAGTAATCGACGTAGTTTACAAGCCGCTTACGCATATTGTCCACATGAATAAGGAGTCAATAAGCGCGATGGCGCAGGAATCTTATAACGTGGAAATAGCGTCGTTTTTCGCCGAGGAATACGCAAAAACTCCCGCCGAGGTAGACGCTCTCGACGACAACGCCAGAGAACGCCACTACGCCATAGTTGCCGACGCGGAGATCATTCTCAATTACTATAACGAGAACTGCCTTGCCGACGACGAGCAGGCATACGATATGTCCGTGTTCACAAGGCTGGACACCGACACCGCAAAGCTGGTAAAGACCGCGTTTAAGACCGCGATCTCGGAGGCGTACAACTCGGACACCTCCGATAAGAAGAAAAAGCAAAAGCAGATATCCGATACGGATATGTACGCGCTTACCGATGAGGAGACCGCCGAGCTGGATGCCATCCAGAACGAGACGGAAAAGGATGCCTACCGCTCGCAGCACAGCTTCTCAAAATTCACCACCGATATGCTCAACACAGCGCAGATGCATTACGGCGCGTATGCTGCTTCAAGCGCGGACGGCGCGGCGTTTACAGCCAGCAACACCATGCAGCGCGAGCTGTATACGCTCGAGTGCTTCGGCACAAAGTCTGACAAGTTCACCTATGAGAACGCCTTCAGCGAGAGCGTTATTCGTCCCGAGACCAAGACCGAGCTTGAGGAGCTGCACTCCAATCTCAATTTCGCGGGAATCCCCCTTGGACAGGTACCCAAGGAGCATTTCGGTTTCCCGATGATACTCGTACCGATAATCTCGTTCGTGTTCTCGCTTATCCAGACGGTAATTTCCAACAAGATGATGTCCCTCAACAATCCCGACGCGGCTTCCGCTATGGGACCGATGAAGGTGACAATGTATATCATGCCGTTTATGTCGCTGTGGATCGCGTTTACGCTTCCCGCGGGAGCCGGCTTCTACTGGGCGATAAGCTATGCGTTCGGAATAGTGCAGACATTGGCTCTCAATAAGCTGTACAATCCCGCAAAGCTCCGCGCCGAAGCGGAGGCAGAGCTTAAGGCTATGGAAAAGGTCGTAAATGTCGAGGCACAGAAGACGGTCATTACGGGGGAGGAAGCTCTCAGTCAGAAAGAAATCAATCGCCGCAGACTCGCGCAGGCAAGAAAGGAAGACGCGGAGAAGTACGGTGAGGAATATCACGAGGACGACGACGAAGATTGATCGCCGTCGGGAAAGGGGATCACTATGGAAAAAGAATTCAAAGCAAAAACAGTAGACGAAGCAAAGGCGCTCGCGGCACAGGAATTCGGCGTAAGCGCGGATGAAATTGACTTTGAAATTCTCGAACAGCCCAGAAAAACGCTTTTTGGGGGACTTAAGGGCGAAGCAAGAGTAAAGGCTATCTATGAAGAAAAGCCCGCCAAGCCGGCTGCGGTTGAGAAGTATGACGAGGAAGAGGAAGCCGAAGAAGCGCGCGCGGAGAGCTCCGCGGACGCCGACGACGAGCTTGATTACACAGCGTCCAAGGGCGGCGAGCTTCCCGAGGACTTTGACGTAAACAGCAGCCTCAAGGTAAAGTCCGCTATCGAGTACCTTACCGACGTGCTTCGCGCACTTGGACTTGAGAATTTCGAGATCACTCCCATAAAGCGCGAGGGAAGCATCGTTCTGGACATAACGGGCGACAAACTGGGCATCGTTATCGGAAAGCGCGGCGAAACGCTCGACAGCTTACAGTATCTGACTATTCTTGCGTCCAACCGTTCGGAGGAGAACTATTGCAGGATCTCTCTTGATTGCAACGGCTACCGCGAAAAGCGCTGCGAGGCGCTGGACGCGCTTGCAAGAAAGACCTCTGCGAAGGTGATAAAGCAGGGCAGAAAGATCGCTCTCGAGCCGATGAATCCTTACGAGCGCAGGATCATTCACAGCTGCGTTGCGGAGATCGAGGGAGTATCCAGCCGTTCTACCGGAACCGAGCCTTACAGAAAGGTCGTCATCTACGCCGACAAGCCCAAGTTTGACAATCGCGACCGCAGACGCGGCGGCAGAAGCCGCGGCGATGGAGCTTCCACTAGAAGCTACCGCCAGTCCAGCGGATTTTCCACCAGCTTTGAGCGCGAGTACAAGCGCAAGGCTTACCAGCCCGATGAAAACGCCGACGCGGGCGAGTTCAGCAAGGAGACCGTAGACACCGAAAAGAACGCGACCCTCTACGGCAAGATCGAGCTGTAAAAACCACTTGACAAATTTCAAACTTCCTGCTATAATATAATTGTGAGAGAGAAAGTGGTAGGAGAAAAGCAACTTTTTCACAAAAACATCCCCTCGAGTGCGGCTACACCCGAGGGGACTTTTTTAAGTAGGCTTATTGCCGGCCGTTTCTGTCAAGCCACTTGCGGATTATCTCAACGAACAGACCCGCTTCGACAGAAATAAGTAATGGCAGGAGAATTTGCGTGAACAACTTTTTCACCTCCCTTCGCCTAAGCTCGGAAGGACCGGCAATTAGATTATACCACAAAATGTAGTGGTTGTCAATTTATGCGGAAATCCGTATCCGCAAAAACCACTTGACAAATCCACAGCTTTGTGCTATAATGAAAACAGACAGAGGCGCTAGCAAATACCATCTGTTCACAAAATCATCCCCCCGGGCGGTGCAACGCCCGAGGGGACTTTTTATGTAGGCTTACTGCCGGTCGTTTCTGTCAAGCCATTTGCAGATCAGTTCAACGAACAAACCTGCTTCGACAGATACCAGTAACGCTAGCAATACTTCCATCTGGTTCACCTCCCTTCGCCTAAGCTCGGAAGGACCGGCAAATAGATTATACCACAAAATATTGTGGTTGTCAATTTATGCGGATTTTGAAAGCAATTGAAGACATATACTTTCAGACTGCCGAGAAGCCATCAGATGCACGAGCGTTTGCAAGCAACCGCCCTGAAGCGGGACTGCGGCTAGGCTTTGTGCCTGCCGCAGTTCCGGTGACGACGCAGATGATGGTTTATCGACAGTCTGAAATCCCCCAACTGTTGTCGGGGGATTTTTGTTACATTCTTAAAGCCTCTGCGGGCTTCAGCCCTGCCGCCTTTGCCGCGGGATAGGCTCCGAAAACCGCTCCGATAGCCGCCGAGGCGGTCGCGGAGATAAGCAGCGAGCCGACGTTCACCGAAAACGGCACCGCCGCGATCAGACAGCCAACACCCGAGACCAGCAGCCCCGCCGAAATTCCCGCGACGCTTCCCATCAGCGTGAGAATAATGCTCTCCGCGAGGAATTCCGCGCAGATATCGCGCTTTCGTGCGCCGATAGCTTTTTTGATGCCGATCTCGCGCGTTCGTTCGCCAACGCTCATCATCATTGTCGTCATAACGGATATTCCCGAAACGACCAGCGAGATCCCCGCGACAAGCGAAAGCGCGGTAGTGACTATCGTTAAGATGTCGTCCAGCTGCCCCTTCTGCGAGAGAAGGTTATTGCAGATATAGCCGTCGGTGCAGTGGTTTATGAGATCAAGCCTTTCGGTGATCTTTGAGACTATCGCCTGATCGGAGTTCATATCGGTGAGCTTGACGGCTATTTTATCGTAGGTCGTCCGTCCGCACAGCCCCTGCATTGTTGTAATGGGAATATACATAAACCCCGGCATTATGTTCGCGAGCATTCCCTGAAGCGACGACAGCCCCGACTGCGCAACGCCTATGATCTCAAATTCGTGGTATTTCCCCCCGAGGAACATCGAGAGCTTTTTCCCGACGATATTGCTCCTGCCGTAGCTTTTCAGCGCGAACTGCTCGTCGATGACGCACACCCTCGCCCGTGCGGCGGTATCGGAGTTGTTGATAAGCCGCCCGTGCTTGGCTTGGAGGGAAATAAGCCTGTCGGCTGACTTGTCAACTCCCCAGACGTAGCAGTCCAGGCGGCGGCTCAGCATCTTAGCCTCCGTCATGCTCGCCATCAGCGGCATAACGTCGTCCACCCCGTCGATCTCGCGCACCGCCGAAACGTCGTTGTCGGTGAGCTTGACGGACACGACGTTCTCCGCCGATTGAATAAGCAGCGTGTCAACGCCCATAGTCACCAGCGTTTTGCTGACCTCCGAGGTGCCGACCGCGCCCACGGTGGAGATAAGCACCACCGCGAAAACTCCCACGGCCGTTCCCGCCATGGTAAGCAGCGAGCGCGTCTTGCTTCGGAATATGTTTACAAGCGATTTTGTTATCGTCATAATATCACCCTTACGATTTTTTCGGAACGCAAAGCTATCCGCTCTCGGCTATCCTGATAAAGCTCCTGTCGGCAATCTCGTCGGGGTTTTTGAAGATAACGTCCGTCTCGGAGACACCGCTTTTGACTTCCGTTCCGTCGGAGAATTCCGCGCCCGTCATGATGTTGCGGCGAACGGCGGCTTGATTCTCATAGACATAAACAAACTCCCCGTATTCGTCCTGAGAGATGGCGGAGTATGGGACTACCAATATCTCCCGCGGCTCGGAGAGCTGTATCTCCACCTCCGCAGAAAGCCCCGATTTCAGCCGTTCGTCGGGGTTTTCGGGAGTAATAGTAACGTCAACTACGGTCTCTAAGACCGCGCCGTTGTATTGACTGCGCGCAGCCTCCGAGATCGCCGAGACGGTTCCCAAAAACGTTTCGCCCGGATACGCCGCAAGCGAGAATTTCACGCTCTGCCCGAGGGCGACTTTAGCGATATCCAGCTCGCTTATCGCGGCGGTTACGGCAAGCTCCTCCGTTCCCGCGACGGTAGCGATGCTGTAACCGCTCTGAACTGCCTTGCCGCTTCCCGAGGTGGAGATAACTCTTCCCGCGCAGTCGGAGGTAACTGTTTCGGGCAGCAGTGCAATTGCCGTGGAAATATTCGCCGCCGAGATCGCCAGCGTTTTTATCTGACCGAGGCTCTCGATAAGCGCGGCGGAGGACTGCCTGTCGACGGTCGCCACGGTGTCGCCGACGTTTACGATGTCGCCCTCCTTAACGAGGAATTTCTCGATAACCAGCGGCAGCGCCGAGGTGATATCGTGCTGATCCAAAAAAGCCAGCTCCCCGTTTCCGGCGACGTATTCGTTGTAGCTGCGAACGCCCGCACAAAGCGTCTCGGAAACGGGCGTTGCGCTCTCGACAGCCCTCGGGATACCGCTTATGATTATTGCCGCGGTAACACAAACTCCCAGAACAATCAAAGCCTTGTTCATCTATAACAACTCACTTTCATTCATAAAAATTCACCAAAAGTTAGTTTCTCAATATTATAGAAAAATATTCCGTGTTTTTGGGGAATTTGTGAAAATTTACATCGAGACAAGCTCCTTAAAAACCATCTTGAGACATCGCCAGAAATTCATTCGCGCAACGTCCTCTTTTGCGACTATCTCCGAGCGGAACACCTCCGCGCCGTCTAGGGTGACGAGATATTCCCCCAAAAACTGCCCTCTTTTAACGGGCGCTTCGCACTGCTCCACAAAGGTGTATTCGTATTTAACGTCGGACGAACGCCCCTTTCTGATGATGCAGTCCGCGCCTTGTTTTTTGATTATCGGCTCTATTTTATCGGAGACTCCGCGCGTTACTTTTATGGGAACCAGCTTGGAATAATCCGTCTCGGGAGTGAATTTCTCAAACGAATCGAAGCCATAGTCGAGCAGCCCCTTTACCGTTGAGAACCGTTCGTCGTCGTCCTCGCAGCCGAGAGCGACCGCCACCAATCGCAGCTCTCCGCGCTCGGCGCAGGCGGTAAAGCAGCAGCCCGCGTTTTCGGTGGTGCCTGTTTTTCCGCCGAGCATTCCGTTGTAGGTGCGAACCAGCTTGTTGGTGTTTACCAGCTGCGTCTCGCCGCCGCGCAGATAATCCAGCCACGTCAGCATCCACCCCCTGAATACCTCGTGCTTCATAAGCTCGGCGGTAGCAACGGCAACGTCCCGCGCGGTGGTGTAGTGACCGCTGTCGTCATAGCCCACGCAGTTGGTATAACGCGTTCCCGTCATGTCAAGCTCGGCGGCGCGGACGTTCATGCGCTTTACGAACTGCGCCTCGCTGCCCGCGGAATGCTCCGCGAGAGCTATGCACGCGTCGTTCGCCGATGAAACGATCACCGCCTCCAACAGCTCCGCGGCGGTAAGCTCCTCGTTCGGCGACAGCCATATAACCGAGCCTTCCGCGCTTGAAGCGTAGGAGCTTGCCTTTATCCTGTCGTCAAGAGAGAGCTTCCCCGCCTCGATATCCTCCGCCCAAAGCAGCAGCGACATCACCTTTGTAACGGAAGCCATCGGCAGCTTTTGATCGGCGTTTTGGGAGAATATCACCTGCCCCGTGTTCGCCTCGTAGAGTATCTCCGCCTTGCGGGAAGCCTCGGCGCGGGCGGTTTTATTTGCAGCGGGGAAATATATTGTAAACGCAATTGCCGTAACCAGCAAAACACACATAAATTTTTTCATAGCCATTCTCCTAATTAAATTTACTGCAACATATTTTCCCCGAAAAGTGACAAAAAATTCAGACAAAAATAACCCCCCGCGATGAGCAAGAGGTTAGAGACAAGAAGCAAAAAAATTGCCTCCTGCGTCGGAGGGCTTCTCTTCGGCTGCCCCTGCGGGGCGACCTCAGAGAAGCGTTCGCGCGCCGATTTACTGGCGTAAATCGGCGCGCGAACCATTATGTAATTCATTCTTCATTGCCCTCAAGGAAGTAGCTCGCTTCCATATCCGCAACCGACAGCGCAAACGCCAGCGGGAATTTTTCCAACGCGGCGCCGATGGTGTTTTTGTCCTCTATCCCCGAAAAGCCCATGTGCCAGCGTATAGCCATAGCCTCGTCGCGCGACAGCCGCATAAAACCGCTTATCATGTACACGCTTTTTTCGCCGTGTCCGTAGGGGAGCGTATCGTTTATCGTGTAGTAGGGAACCTTTTCCCACTCGCCGGTTTGCTCGTTTTTTGAGTTGCGCATGGACACCTTGTAGAAATTCACCTTGCATATATCGTGAAGCAGCGCCACCACGGCGGCGGTCTCCGCCGAGACCGAGAGCTTGTATTGTTCTTTAACGCGCTCGCGTTCGAGATACGCCGTAAGACACTCGTACACGTTCAGCGAATGCCGCAAAAGCCCTCCCTCATACGCTCCGTGAAAGCGCGTGGAAGCGGGCGCGGTGAAAAAATCGCTCTTTTTTTCGAGGAATTCCAACAGCTTGTCCGCGCCCTCTCGCGTGATGTTCTCTTTGTATATCTGCAAAAACTGTTCCTTATCGGTCATGTCAGTTCTCCCAACCGTAAAATTTGACTTCCTCCCGCACCAGACGCCTGTTTTCGACGTCGAAGGAATATTCGTACTTAACTATTTTGTAACTCCCGTTTTCCGTGGAAACCGTGAGATGCTGGGTCAAAAGCCCCGCGCTTTTCATCTGCGGATTTGTGCCGTAGGGCGCGCACTCCTCGCCGTTTTCATACACCGGGATCTCCGCCAGCTTGCTGTCGAATACCGCGAAATACCGCGCGTATTGCGGCACCTCTCCCTCGCTGTGGATATAAAAATCCAATTGAATAATATCGGGGAATTCGCCCGCCGCAAATTCTCTTTTGTTGGAAAGCAGCGCGCAGCCGTAGGTGCGGTTGTCGGCGGCGCTGTCAAGTATCATAAACCTGTCGTCGCGCGGAACGTTTATTTTGAGACTTCCTATACGCTGACCGTTCTGCAAAAGATCCAGCCGAAAATCCCCGTAAAGCACGCCGTCAACGTAGGTGGTCTCAAGCGTCGGCTCGGCAGACTGATCCGAGCACTTCACCCCCGAGATATTTACCGCGTAATATTCCCCTTGAGAATAAACGTTGTTCACGGTGTAAGTAATTCGGTCGCCCTCGACCCTCGGAGACTGCGCCGCCTGGGGAATAACGCCGCCGTCGATATACTCGGCTATCTCCGCTGCCGCGGGGATCACCGAATCGGTCGGAGCCGCGTTAAACGAGATGTTTTCAAAGCCGGTGGACTCCGAAAGCCCGCCGCCGGAATTGCCGGGCATATCCGAGCAGCCCGCAAAAAAGATCACGCAGCCCGCGCACAAAACAGCAAACAGTTTCTTCATAGCACAGTCACCCCCGTTTATTTTCGGTCTCCTCTAAAAACCTTGTTTGAAGAAAAATCGCCATAGCACGCCGTCTTCTGCGTCAAACCTCCTAGCACGCATTATGCGCCTATGGCGCAAAACGCTGCATACAGCCTTGCGTCGTCGGCTTTCCTTGAATCCGACGACAACAGGATGTTGTCGAGTTGCCCCAAAGGCGGCGCACGGACGCGC
>JAFLUD010000065.1 GCA_022508965.1 Oscillospiraceae bacterium | reverse complement strand
GGCCGAATTGAACTTCGTTCAACTCTGATGCCGCGCACGCAAAGCGAACGCTATAACAAAGCCCAAAGGGCGGTCTTTGTGCGGTGTTGCCTTTATTCTACTTTATTATTATAACACATTATTCCCAAATAAACAAGTGTTTTTTTACAAAAGTGTAACCAATTTTCATTTTTTGAATACAATGCGGTAGGAGAAGGCAAGATCGGCGGTATGAAGGGAGGTACGAACGGTATGCGCGGTCCGAGAAGAAGAAAACGCGGGCGCTGCGGCTTAGGCGCGGTGCTGGCGATCGCGGCTTTTTTGGGAGCCGTGATGTGCCTGTCCTTTTTTTCGCTCAAGGTCATGCTGTTTGTGATCGCCGTACTGCTGATAGCGCTGGGAATATTCCTGCTGAAGCTGTGAAGGGAGAACCGTGATGAAAATTGTTGTGGTCAAGAGTCCGAAAATGTTCGCGGGATTGCTGAGAGTGATGTTTGGGATCAAAAAATCCGAAATGGCGTGATACGCCGAAAAAAACCGCCGCGGACAGGAACGCTCCGCGGCGGTTTTTTGGGAGCCTTTCCCCCGCTTTAAGTTCAGCGCGGACAGGCTCTTGATTATTTCACTTCGACGATCGTGATATTGTCGCTTGCGACCTCGACCTCCGACAAAAGCGTGGACTTTATCTTTGCCGCGCCCGCCGCGTCAAGACCGTTGGTTTTTACGATGATATTAGCGCCGTTGTCACTGAGATAGCAAAGCGCGTCGGAGAAGCCCTGCGCCTTGAGCAGCGTCTCGATCTTGCTCTCGCTTTCGATGATGGCGCTGAGGTTCTTGGCGTTTTCGGCGACAACCGAAAGCTCGTCGGTCGTCATGTCGCCGCCCCCGTACATTACCGCGAGAACCTGCGCGGCCTCGTCGCGGCTCTGCTGCTTGTCGAGCCTTGCCTGCGCGAAATACGCGTCGCTTCCCGTATTGGAAACGTAAGCGGTGTCGCCGTAGTTCGCCGAGCCGCTTACGGGGGTGAGCCTGGAGCCGTCGTTCTTCTTACTGCTTGAAACCGCGAAGTTCACGGCGACCGCCGCCCCCAGCAGAACAGTAAGCGACGCTATCACGATCTGCTTCTTGCCGATGATCAAATTCAACCTTTTCATTTAGAAAACCTCCCGAAAAATAATGTACAAAATTCTTGCGTCTTGCATCTGAATTTCTTGCCTCTAGCAGGTAACATAGACCCTGGAAACTCCGATGTTGAGAGCCTTGGCGACAGTGTTAGTCACGCGCTCTCTTATCACCGGGTCGGACGCGCCCGAGCATACCACCGCCGCGCCGCGCACCTTCGGCTGTACGGTGCCGATCTGCACCGGCTGCTTTGCGCTTCCGCTGAGCACCACCTCCGTTTCGCGGGACTCGCTTTCCGAACGGCTTTCGGAATTGCCTTGCGATGAGCTTTCGGACCTTTTGTCCTTTTCATACACCCGCTCGGAGACCGTGTCGAGCGTTACCATAACGCTTACGCTGCCGACGCCGTCGATCTGCGAGATAAGCTGTTCGAGACGCCGCTCCAAAGTTTTCTCGATCTCGGCGGCGTTCTCCGTTTCCTCGCGAACGGCGGAAGTCTCCTTTCGCTCGCAGGAAACCGTGGAAAGCAGCAGCAAAAGCATCACCGCGATCGCCCCGAAAACGAGGATCTTTCTGCCCCTGTCGCTGAGCAAAAGCTCATTTAACCGCTCCCTGATTGCCATTTCACCGACCTCACTCCTTTACTTCCACTGTAACTTTGATGTCCTCGGGAAGCTCCCGCGAGAGGAGCTTTGCCGCCGCTTCTGCCGCCGCCTGCTCCCCCGCGTTAAAGACTAGCTTCACCCCAGTAATATTTATGCTGTACAAACCCGAAATATTAACGATAACGTGAATTTCTTTCGGGTAAATTTCGTTGTCGTTCAGCAATTTATACAGCCTGTCGGACATATCGTCGCATATTTTTTTCTGAAGAGAACGGTTGACGTCCCCCGAAAAGCCTATATAGTCGGCGCTGCTTCCGATGTCGTAATGATCGGCGCTGAGGTCTATTTCCGCGCCCATAGCGGCGGTTACTCCCGTAAGCAGAAAAACTCCCGCTATCAGAAAGGAAATCTGCTTTTTGAATTTGTTTTCGGGAACCAACATTCTGAACAATGCCGTCGCGATCGCCGCGATGCATACCGTAGATAAAAACTGCATTTGAACCTCCTATACAGTACCGGTGATCGCCAGCATCAGGAACACCGCCAGCGTATTCAACAGCAGAAAACACACCGTCACCGAAAGAATGATCGTCATTACCGAGCAGCAGCTTTTGAACAGCGCTGCAAGCTCCTTAAGTCCGAACATTTCGGCGGTGCTCTGCGCGCAGAACAGCGACAGCCGATAGCAGGTAAGGCTCACAAGCGTCGGAAGTATTATCGCGGCGGCGGCGAGTATCCCGTAGCTTCCGACGCTGCTTTTGAGCATCGCAAGCCCGCCGCCGACTGTGTTCACCGCGTCGGAGATGGTTCCCCCCACAAACGGAACTCCCTGCGATACCATAAACTTCGCGGTTTTTATCGCGGTGTTGTCGGCGGAGGCGGTCACCAGCGTCTGCGTGGAAAGAACGCTCATGAATATCGTCATTATGAGAGTAAGTCCCCATACGACGAATTTTTTGATGACCTCGCCCATCTTGTCCAGCTTGAGCTGCGGATGCGCCGCGCCCGCGACGGACACTCCCAGTATCGCGCCGCACAGCGGAGCGAGAAAATTCACCGCAAGCTGCGAGAACAGCTGCGTTGCCGCCAGCACCGCGGAATTCACCGCCGACGCCGTCGAAACGTGCCCCAGCACCGCCACTATTCCCGTAAAAACGGGAATGAATATCAGCGCGAAATTCGCCGCCTCGCTAAGCACCCCGAGCGTTTCTCCGAGAACGTCGTTGACCGCCGCGGCGACTATTCCCGCGCCGCAAAGCACTCCCACTACCGAAAAAACGCCTTTTAAGTCGCCCGTCTGCGAAAGGCTCTCCGCCAGCACGCAAAGCAGTATCACTCCGCACAGCGAACAAAACAGCTTGAGCGGCTTTACGGCTTCGTTTTTGACAAGCTCCCAGATCTCCTTTAAGACCTCTCCGAATGTCAGCCCCGCCGCCCCCGAATTTTCGGGGGTTATCCCTTTGTCGTCGAGAATTTCCCGCGCGCTATCGGGAACGGCTTCATACAGGCTTTCTCCGCCGTAATCGAGCGATTCGGCGTAGGCTTTCCCACTCCCCAAAAACAACAGAAAAACTGCCGCTAAAATTATAATTAAACGTCTCATTTTTTGTCCCTTTTTTATTCCAACAACTGCATGACGAGATTTGCGAGGCTCGTGAACACGGGCAGCGAGATCACCGCTATCGCAGCGCGTCCGGCAAGCTCCAGCTTGGCTCCCAGAGCCGTCTCGCCCGCGTCGCGAGCGCAGTCCGCCGAGAGCGTCGTGATATAGCACACTGCCAGCGCCTTCAACAGCACCTTAACAAGCTCGCCGTTTATTCCCGCAGATTCCGAAATAGCCGTCATCGCCTCGACGGAGGGCTTCAGCATCGACACCACCGTCGCCAGTATGATAATGCCCGCCGCAATGCTTATTCCAAGCGCGCTTTCGGGCTTTATACGGCGTATCGTAACGCATAATACCACCGCCAATATTCCAAAACCGCAAAGCGTAATAATGTCCATCTTCCACCATTTTTATACTAATACCCACTGGAATGTAGACAAGATTTGCGGATAGACCGTGCCTAGCGCTAGGAAAAGTGACGCAGGCGTACTTTATGTACGGAAAACCTGCGGTTTACCTCAAGGAGCTTTGACGACGCGATAGGTGCGGGATTTCCGCAAAGATGTCTATATTTTAGTGGGGATTAGTATTACCACAATCCGAAAACGTTTTTTATCGTATTGAACAGCTCCTCCAGCGCGGGAATTATCATCATCAGAACGATGATAAGCCCCGCCACATTGAGCATTACCGCCTGCTCGTCGTGGTCGGTCTTTTTGAGAATGAGATTGAGCACCGCCACAATTATCCCCACCGCGGCAATTTTGAAAAGCAAATCAAGTTCCATAGTTTTTCCTCAGATTATCAGGATAGCGGCGGCTATTCCGCATAGCGTTCCCACGCGTGAGAGCGCCTTTCCCTTTTGGGAATAGGAAAGCTCCGCCTCGTTTTTCAGTCTCGAAAGCTGCTCGGAATACATCTCCAGAAGCTGTAATTCCCCCGCTCTGTCCGACGTTCCGAAGGAACGCCCAAGCTCGCTTAAAAGCGTTCGCTCGGCGTTTTTTGGGAGCTGCCTGCAAGCGTTTTCCCACGCGGTTTTTATATCACAGCCGCGCTGCTTTTCGCGCGTTACAAGCCCTGCGAACTCGCACTCCTCGCTCTCTAAAAGCTCGTCCAGAGTAAGCGCGCGGCAGCGTATTTCTATCGAGAAATTCCCCAACATCAGCAAAATTTCCGTGAGTAGTTTCACGCGTTTTTTGAGAACTAAGCTCCTGCGCCGACCCTCCAGCGTGCAGCAGCAAAACGCGATCAAAGCGGCGATGATCCTCATTCGATCACGCTCCGTTCTCGTAAACTTCGAGCAGCCGCCCGCGTTCTCCGATGACCGCCGCGGCGTCAAAATACGGCATAAGAACGCGCGTTTGCGGGCGCTTTTGCAGTTCGGAAATGCTTCCCGCGTGCGCTGAGGCTATTATCTTTACTCCGCAGAACAACGCCTGCTCCACCGCTTTTTCGTCGTTCGCTATTTCGTCGCAAATAATTACCTCGGGGGACATCGAGCGAATGCTGAGCATTATCCCCTCGGATTTTTCGCAGCCGCAAAGCACGTCCGTATTCAACCCCACATCCAGCGTGGGATTCCCGTGAACCGACGCGGATATCTCGTTTCGCGAGTCGATTATTGTAACGCGGCGGCGCTCTCCGAGACGTCTGGCGAGGTCGCGAAGTATCGTGGTTTTTCCGCAAAGGGGCTTGCCCGCTATCAGCACGGAGCGGATTCCCCGGGAAAAAAACCGCTCGAATACCTCGTCCGCGCAGCCCGGAGCCTCCCGCGCTATTCTTATATTCAGCCCAGAGATATCCTTTATAAACTCGATCCTGCCGCCCATTTTGACGGCAGTCCCGCAGATACCGACGCGGTGTCCGCCGTCGAGGGTCACATACCCCTGCGCTATCTCCTCCTGAAAGCTGTGCACCGAATAGCGGCAGATCTCCGCGAAGCACTCGGATATTTCCTCCGCCGAAAACGCCTCCGAGCAGGCTTTCATTTCTCCGAAAATATTCACGAAAACCGCCGGCCGCCCAGCGCGCAGCCTTATTTCCGTAACCGCTGAAAACGGCTCGGTTATGCGGATCTTTTCTATCGTTTTCAATGGGATCACACTGCTTGCCGTCATTTTCATTCCCCCGTTTTAATACACTTTTTATTTTGAACGACTCTTTGTCCGTTTTGTAAGATTGTATGAGTTGATTTTTAAAATTAGAACAAAAAAATCCGCCTGGAATTCCTCCGAGCGGACTGTTATTTTATTCTTTTAATTGTATTCTTTTATTATGATAGCCGTTCCCGAATGGACGGTTATTTCGGCGAACGGGGCGGTTATCTCGTTGCTTACTCCCAGCGGGAAATCGTTTGTGAATACGCGCTTTTCGACAGGATATTTCACGCCGAAAGCGCTTATCTCGGCAAATTCCCCGTAAGAAAAAACCGACAGATAGCCGTCATATTTCGCAAGCTTTACGCTCTCGTTTTCCAACAAAAAAATCTCCGAAGAATCCCCGAAAAGCGCCGCCTTTATTCCCCTTATTTTGAGGGAATACAAAAGCTGGATATTCGCCATCGTGTGGTCGATCCTGCCGCCTAAGGCGCACAAGAACCGCAGCTCTTTATAGCCGCGCTCTATAGCGATATTTGCCGCCAGCGCCGCGTCGGTGTCGTCCTTTATAGGCGAGACTTTCACGCACTCGATTCCGTCGGGCAGCTCGGCGGCCGCGCTGTCGAAATCCCCCGCCGCAAGATCGGGAGTTATCCCGCTTTTCAAGCAGTGATCCAAACCCCTGTCCGCGGCGATGACAAAGCCCTCGACAAGCTCTTTTCTGAACACGCCGCAGGGCGCGCCGCAAATTATTGAGCAGATATTACTCATTTATCTCTCCCAGTCGTTTATCTTGGAGGCTTCCTCAAACATACGAAGATAGCTCTCATAGCGCGTTTTCGCGATCTCACCCGCTTCCACCGCCGCCTTTACCGCGCAGCCCTTTTCCTTGACGTGAACGCAGTTTGTGAACTCGCATTTTCCCAAGTGCTTTCTGAATTCCCGAAACGCGCCGTCCAGCTCGGTTTTGGATATCTTGCAGTAACGCTCGGTGTCTACCGTCGAAAACCCCGGAGTATCGGCTATGTAGCCGTCTTTTTTGAACAGCTCCACGCTGCGCGTTGTGTGGCGTCCGCGCCCCAGCTTGCGGCTGATATGCGCGGTGTCGAGCCGGAGCTCGGGGTACAGCACGTTCAGCAGACTGGATTTTCCCACCCCCGAATTGCCGACAAACGCCGCTGTTTTTCCCGAAATAAGGCCGCGTACCTCATCCGCGCCCTCGCCGGTGGTGTTGTCCACCATACACACGGGTATCCCGATTTTCCGATAAATTTCGGGAAGCTCGCCCGCCGCCTCAATATCTATCTTTGTGAACACGATTATCGGCTCTATGTCCTTGCTGTCGGCGATCGCCACCAGCTTATCCAGAACAAAGCAGTTTACCGCAGGTTCGGCGGTGCTGTTCACAAACACTATCTTGTCGAGATTCGCAAGCGGCGGACGCACAAGAAAGTTCCTGCGCTCGCGTATTTCCGTTATCACGGGAAGTCCGCTCTCCTGCGTTTCGACGGTCACATAGTCCCCCGCGCAGGGGCTTATCCCTCTGTTTCGGAAAATGCCGCGCGCCGCGCAGTTTACGTTCGTCCCTTCCATACAGCCGCTAAAGGCGTCTACACAGTAGACGCCTCCAACCGCTTTTGTAATTATTCCCTCAAAAGCTGAAATTTCGATTACCCCCACGCGTTATCAATAGTCGTCGTCGCCGTTGTCATCATCTTCGTTCAGAAGAGTCTTGAAAATAAGGCTGTTTCTCTGAAGCTCGTTCTGCTCGGGCGGAGTCTTCGAGAAATCTATTCCCACTTCCATATAGACGCCTTCCTTGCCCGTTTGCATGGATTTAACCTTGATAACGAGCGTCTTTACTTCGTCCTTTTTACCGGTGACGTCGTATTTTATCACTCTGGCGTTTGTGCCGGACATCCCCAGATCGCGAACTTCGGTCGCCGACGGATCGAGAATAGAATCTACCCAGTAGGTGAACTGGAACTGCCCCGTCAGATTTACGGGAAGTCCCATCTCAACCGTCGAGGTCACATCGGGGAACATACCCATGCTTACGCTGAGGATTATCTCTGTGTTTCTGTCGACCAGGTCTCCCTGAGGAATGCTCTGTGCGAGAACCTTGCCCTCCTCCTCGTCACTGGGAACATACTGAACAATAGGCACCAGATGATTCTGCGTGCAGGCGGTCTTTGCGCCCTCGATCGGCATTCCCGTGAGCTTCGGAACAACTACCGAGCTGTTGCTCGGACCGAGGCTTACCACCAGAACTACCGTAGAGCCTTGCTTTGCCATCGTGTGAGCGGGAGGATTGGTCTCGATCACGCGATCCTTGGCTATTTCCTCGTCCACCTTATAGGTCTTTGACGGAACGAAGCCGTCCTTTCTGAGCTGCTGCTCTGCCGCGGCAACCGTTCTGTCACGGAAGTCCTGTATCTCAAGCTGCTTTATGCCCTTGCTTACCTTTACGACTACGGAAGCGCCAACCTTTACGCGTCTTCCCTCGGCGAATTCCTGATCGAAGATCTGATTCTCGACGATCTCGCTCCACTCCTGCTGGGGAACCAGCTTCATGAGGCTCTCGTCGCCGAAGCGCGCCATCGCCTCGTCCCAGGACATCCCTATGAGAGACGGCATAGGGAACTCGCCGTCCTGAACGACGATACCGTTGTTGTTGGTGTAGCTGTCGGAGTATTCGCTCTGTCCGTTGCCGAGACCGTCAACGACCAGCTTCAGCACAAGGAACACGGTCGCTATTACGAACGCCGCTCCAACCGCGAACAGAATGGGTATCAGCGGACTGCGGCGATCCTCGTACTCGTCGTCGTCATCGTCGTAATAATCGTCGTCATCCTCGTCCTCGTCGTATTCTTCCTCCTGAACCGCTTTTTTGCGGCGGAGAAGCTCTTTATCCACCGCGGGATTGGGACGGTCGAAATACTTCGTCGAGCCGTCGGTGGAGTTGTATTTATAGTCGAAAACTATTCCGGGATTCTTCTTGAACTCGTCGAGATCGTTTATCATCTCGCCCGCGGTCTGATAGCGCGCGGACGGCTCCTTCTGCATTGCGCGTAGAACTATCTGCTCAAGTCCCTCGGGAATGGTTTCGTTTATCTCGGTAGGCTTTTTGGGAGTGCTCTGCATATGCTTTAACGCGATAGCGACGGGCGTGTCGCCGTCAAACGGCTTTTTTCCCGTGAGCATCTCGTACAGCGCCACTCCGACGGAATAGATATCGCTGCGCTCGTCGGTGATGTCGCCGCGCGCCTGCTCGGGGCTTATATAATGCACCGAGCCGATTGTCTTCTCGGACATGGTCTTGTTGTTCTCGCGGTTAAAGCGCGCTATACCGAAGTCCATGACCTTTATCGTGCCGTCTCTGAGCAGCATGATATTGGAGCTTTTTACATCGCGGTGAACGATCCCGCGGTCGTGCGCGTGCATGAGAGCCTTCAGCACCTGCACGGTGAAATGCACCGCGTCGCGCCATTTAAGCACTCCCTGCTGTTCGATATAGTCGGTAAGCGTGATTCCGTCAACGTATTCCATAACGATAAACTGCACCTTGTCGGTGAAGCCCACGTCATAGATCTTTACAATATTTGGGTGAGAAAGCAGAGCGATCGCCTTGCTTTCGTTGCGAAAACGGCGCAGAAACTCGTCGCTTCCCGCGAACTCCGTCTTGAGGATCTTCACGGCGACGATCTCGTCCTCCTGAATATCCCTCGCGCGGTAGATGTCCGCCATTCCGCCGACTCCTATAAGCTCTAACAGCTCATAGCGCCCGTCCAGCTTTTTTCCGATGTTGTTATCCATGTAAATCAGCCATTTCTTTCTCCATACTTCTCTGTCGGAAGAATCCGCCGCGCCTGTCGTATGGTACAGACGCTTCCCCATAGTTTTGTTGTGAATTGATTAGTGTCGCTTAGAATTAAACTTGTTCGGAGTAATCCCCACTTTAAATAATACCACTTTTCGAAAAAAATGTCAATACAAAATTGCCAAAAAAAATTGTGCAATATGCCGAAATCAAAGCAGCCGAAAGTTCCCGAAAAACGGGAAGCGACCGCCTTTAGAGGCTGTTTAGTATCTCGAAGTGCACAGATTTCGCCGCAGATTTTGCGTAGTTCGAGGCGATTTTTCGCAGACGTACTGTATGTACTTCAAGAAAAATCAACGAAG
>JAFLUD010000064.1 GCA_022508965.1 Oscillospiraceae bacterium | reverse complement strand
TCGAGGAGATCGACGAGCTGAATCCCGAAGCGTTCGATATGGCGAAAAACGAGCAGACGGACGAGATCGTAAGGGGCGTTGTCGAGCACGACAAGGAGCTTTGCGAGGTTATCGAGAAATATTCAAAAACGCGCGCTCTTTCCAGAATAGCGAAGGTGAACGCCGTTATACTTAAAATTGCGATATACGAGATGAAGTATTGCGACAGAGTGCCGAATGCCGCCGCGATAAACGAGGCTGTGGAGCTTGCGAAGAAGTATTCGCAAAAGTCCGACAGCGGATTTATCAACGGCATTCTGAACTCCTATATGAGGGAGCTTGATGGGAAAGGTTGATTCAACGCGCATCGCCTCCGTTTCGGAGATCACCCGTAGGGTAAAGGAGGCAGTCGAGGACAGCGCGCAGCTTCGGTATGTAAAGGTCCGCGGGGAGATATCCAACCTCACGCGGCGCAGAAGCAGATTCGGCACTGATTATCTGTATTTTGTCCTCAAGGACGAAAAAACGCAGCTTTCGGCTGTGATGTTCGAGGGCGTGGAGGATATCCCGTTCGAGCCGCGCGACGGAGACGTTGCGGTGTGCGAGGGCATGATAACGGTATACGAGGCGTACGGAAAATACCAGCTCAAGTGCTATTCAATGACCGAGGACGGCGAGGGCGCGGCGGCGCAGGCTCTCGAAAAGCTGAAAAAACGCCTCAGCGAAGAGGGCTTGTTTACACAAAAGCGCGGGCTGCCGAGATTCCCGAAAAAAATCGCCGTAGTGACCTCGCCGACGGGCGCGGCGCTTCAGGACATCATAAATGTGATCTCAAGGCGCTATCCGATAACGACGCTGTGCGTGATACCGGCGTACGTTCAGGGAGAAAACGCCGTTTTGTCGCTTGTTGAGGGGATAAAACGCGCGCAGTCGACAGACGCGGAGCTGATAATATTCGGTCGCGGCGGCGGTTCTTCCGAGGACCTCGACTGCTTTAATTCGGAAATTCTCGCGCGGGAAATTTTCGCGTCGAAGATCCCGACGATAAGCGCGGTGGGTCACGAGATAGACTTCACGATAGCCGATCTTACGGCGGATATGCGCGCGCCCACACCGTCTGCGGCGGCGGAGCTTGCGGTTCCCGACATCACGCAGCTTCGCGGAGAGATCGCGGCTTACGGAGAAAAGGCGAATTACGCAATAAAACGCGCGGTGACCGATGCGGGCAGAGAGCTTGCGCTGCTGGAAAAAGACGTGCGGCTGTATTCTCCGAGAGGACGGATATCCGAGTGGGAACAGACGCTCGGCAGGCTTTCTTCTGAAATATCCGTTAGAATTCACGCGAAAATAACCGAAGCGGAAAGCTCGCTTCGCGGCACGGCACAGTCGATCTCCGACCTCAATCCGCTGGGAGTGCTGTCGCGCGGCTACGCGCTGGCGACTGCGGGCGGAAAGGTCTTGAGAAGCTCGGGGGAACTTGCCGTGGGCGACGTTATCGAAGTAAAATTCAGCGACGGCGGCGTTTTGGCTGCCGTTACGGAAATAAAGGAACGATAAAATGGACTTTGAAAAGGAAATGAACAAGCTGCGCGAGATCGCCGAAAAAATGAGCAGGGGCGAGCTTTCTCTCGAGCAGTCGATGAAGCTGTACACCGAGGCGGTTGAGCTTACGAAAAAGCTCGGCGATTATATTGAGAACGCCAAGCTCACGGTGGAACAGCTGGAGGCGAAATGAACGTAAAGGAAATTCTCGCGGACTACGCGGAAATGACCGAGCAGGCGCTTGCGAAATATCTTCCCGCTACGGAATGTCTGCAAAAAAGCGTTGCCGAGGCGGCGCGATACAGCCTGTCGGCAGGCGGAAAGCGGATACGTCCGGCGCTTGTGATGGAGTTTTGCAGGGTGTGCGGCGGCGAACCCGAGACCGCGCTGCCGGTTGCCTGCGCGATAGAGATGATGCATACGTTCTCGCTTATCCACGACGATCTGCCGTGCATGGACGACGACGACCTGCGCCGCGGAAAGCCCGCCTGTCATAAGGCATTCGGGGAAGCCACGGCGGTGCTGGCGGGTGACCTGCTGGCGATAATGCCGTTTCAGATAATCGCCGAGGCAGGGATCAGAAAAACGCTCCCGATGGACAGCGCGCTTCGGATAATCAAGCTGCTTTCGGAGCTTTCGGGACTTTTCGGAATGATCGGCGGACAGACTATCGACCTTGAAAACGAGAACAAACAGCCCCCCACCGAGGTCATTCTCGAAATGTACAGAATGAAAACGGGCGCGCTTTTGGAGTTCTGCTGCAAGGCGGGCTGCATAGCCGCGGGCGCGGGAGCCAGGGAACAGCTCGCCGCGGGCGCATACGGACAGCGCCTGGGACTGGCGTTCCAGATAATCGACGATATTCTCGATGTTACCGCCGATGAAAAAACACTCGGAAAACCCGTCGGAAGCGACGCCGACGGCGGAAAATATACCTATGTCGACGCGGTTGGTTTGGAACGCGCCAAAGAACAGGCAAAAATACTGACAGAGCAGGCGGAGAGCTTCCTTGCGGAATTCCCCGAAAGAGAATTCCTAAGCGGACTTACAAAAATGCTGCTGGATCGTCAATATTGACGGAGGTTATCGGTTTAATGGAAAATATTTTTATGGTGAACCCCATAGTTTCTGTGGGACTTATTTCGTGGATAGCGGCGCAGGTTTTGAAGACCGTCCACTATGCGGTGAAACACAAGACGTTCAATCCCGAGCGCATTGTCGGCGCGGGCGGAATGCCCTCGTCTCATTCGTCACTGGTGGTTTCGGTGGTGATCTACACGCTGCGCTTTTGCGGAATAAGAAGCACCGAGTTCGCCTTTGCTCTGCTGCTTGCGGGAATAGTTATCTACGACGCGATGAGCGTCCGCTACAACGCGGGGCTTCACGCTAAGGAGCTTAACCGACTCAGAAAGGTAGTCGACGAGCTGGACGACGAGATCTCCCAGATAAGCGGCGACGATGACGATCCCGATATCGACGAGCTGGTAACCCGCAAGGATCTCAAGGAATTCCTCGGGCACACACCCATTGAGGTGTTGGCTGGCTCGCTGCTGGGAATTCTGATAGCGATGGTATTTCCGCTGCCCGCTCCCGTATAATGGAGGAACCATGATTCTCTCTGACAATATAAATCACGACAAAATTTCAAGCCTTGCTCCCGAGGAGCTTCGCCGCCTGTGCGGGGAGCTGCGCGGCGTAATTCTCAAAACCGTCATGAAGAACGGCGGGCACCTGTCCTCCAACCTCGGAACGGTGGAGCTTGCGGTGGCTTTGCATTACGTCTACGACGTGAACGGCGGCGACAGGCTGATATGGGACGTGGGTCACCAGGCATACGCGCATAAGCTGCTTACGGGGCGGTTCTCGCGCTTCGGAACGCTCCGCAAAAAGGACGGCATCTCGGGCTTTACCAAACGCTCCGAGTCCGACGCGGACGCTTTTGTTTCCGGGCACAGCTCTACCTCTGTTTCAGCAGCTTACGGAATTTCCACGGCAATGCGTTTAAAGGGAGAAAGCGGCTCGGTCGCGGCGGTGATAGGCGACGGCGCATTTACCGGCGGGATCGCCTACGAAGCGCTCAACAACGCGGGTAAGACTGCATCCAATCTGACGCTTATAATCAACGATAACGCGATGTCGATAAGCAAGAGCACGGGCGCGCTGGCGCGGTATCTTGCGCATATCCGTTCCACGAGAAAATACTACTGCGCAAAGGAGAAGTTCAAGTACGCGCTGTCGTCGGTGCCGCTTGTCGGAAAACCGCTTGAACGTGCATTGGGCGCGGCAAAATCGCTCGTAAAGGAAGCGCTCTACGACAGCAGCAATCTTTTTGAGAACATGGGCTTCTCCTATATCGGACCCGTTTACGGGCATAATTTGGAGGATCTTATAGAAGCGCTGTCGGTGGCGAAGCTGATGAAACGCCCCTGCGTGGTGCACGTTTTCACGCAGAAAGGCAAGGGTTACCGGCCTGCGGAGGTAAATCCCGGAGAATACCACGCGGTAGGCGAAAACGGCGCGGTTGAGGAATTCTCATACGACGACCGCACGGAAAATCCTCAGACCTTTTCGGAGGCGTTCGGGCGCGAGCTGGAGCGGCTCGGGCGGTCTGACAGCAGGATCTGCGCCATAACCGCGGCGATGAAATACGCGGTGGGACTGAATTATTTCAAGAACAGCTGCGCGGCGCGTTTTTTTGATACGGGAATAGCCGAGCAGCATTCCGTGACGTTTGCGGCGGGGCTTTCGGTGCAGGGAATGAGACCCGTTTTCGCGGTGTATTCGACGTTTTTACAGCGCGGCTTCGATCAGATAATCCACGACTGCGCGATCGAGAAAACCCACATCACGCTGTGCATTGACAGAGCCGGCTTTGTGGGAGCCGACGGCGAAACGCACCAGGGCATCTTCGACGTTCCGATGTTAAGGGCGATCCCGAACACGGTGATCTATTGCCCCGCGACGTTTGAGGAGCTGCGCGTGTGCCTGTCGAGGGCTATCTACGACACCGAGGGAATAGCCTGCGTGCGTTATCCCAAGGGCGGCGAGCTTTCCGCACAGGGCGAGCGCGCAAGCTCCGCGCTTTTGCCCGCGAGGAATTTCTACTATTCGGGAAAGCGCTCGCAGGTTCTGGGGATCACCTACGGAAGAATTTCCGCGAATCTGATCTCCGCCGCCGAAGAAACGCACTCCGATATTTTGCGGCTGCTGGTGATAAACCCGCTCCCCGAGAGCGTTTATGAGATCGCCATGGGCTACGAAAAGATCGTGTTCTTCGAGGAAGGGTCGCTAAGCGGCGGCGCTGCCGAGGGTTTTTTGGCGGAGCTTTGCAGGCGCGGATTCCACGGAAAAGCGGATCGCGTGGGAGTTCTCGGGGAATTCGTTCCTGCGGCGACAATGGAAGAGCAGCTCGAAATGTACGGCCTGGACGTTTCGGGAATGACCGCGAAATTAAGCAGTACCTAAGGATTTCAAAATGAGACTGGACGTATATCTTACCGAGAACAACCTCTGCAAAAGCCGCGCCGCAGCGCAAAGCCTGATAAGCGGCGGCGGTGTGTGCGTGAACGGAAAGCCCGTTCAAAAAAACTCGCTGGAGATAACCGAGCAAGACGAGGTATCGGTTGTTGAAGAGAAGCTGCCGAGGTACGTCGGGCGCGGCGGATTGAAGCTGGAAAAGGCGCTGGAGCTGTGGGAGATAGACCTTAGCGGCAAGACCTGCCTCGATATAGGCGCGTCAACGGGCGGCTTCACCGATCGTATGCTGCAAAGCGGCGCGGCTAAGGTGTTCGCGGTGGACGTCGGAAGCGGTCAGCTCGACGAAAAGCTGCGCGCCGACAGCCGTGTGATCTCGCTCGAACAGACGGATATCCGCGAATTCTCATTCGATAATTTCGAGGGAATAGACAGCGCGGATTTCATCGGAACGGACGTTTCGTTCATCTCGCTGAAGCTGATTTTGCCGCATATTTTTCGGCTGCTGAAAGCGGGCGGAGAGGCGGTCGCGCTGATAAAGCCGCAGTTCGAGGCGGGACAAAAAAGTCTCTCAAAAAAAGGAATAGTCCGCGACGAAAAAACACGTCTCAAAATCGTCGAGGAAATAAAACAATTCGCTTTACAGTGCGGGTTTTCCGTAGTCGGCACAGCCGATTCTCCGATAACCGGGGGCAGCGGAAACATCGAATATCTGATAATGCTAAGAAAGGGGGAGCGAAAATGAGAGTTCTTATCGGGAACAACAACGCAAAAAACGGCTCTGTTGAGCTGTCCGCGGAGATAGCCGGGCTGCTTCGCAAAAACGGCTTTACGCCATGCGTTTACGGAAAAAACTCGCTTAACGCCGATAAGATAGGCGCGGTAATCGTCGAGACCCCCGGGATCTGCAATTTTATAGTGACGGTCGGCGGCGACGGCACTATCTTGAAATGGGGAAAGATCGCCGCGCAGTTCGATCTGCCGCTGCTCGGCGTAAATATGGGAAGAGTTGGCTTTATGGCAACGCTCGAGCCGTCCGAGATAGAACGCATCCCCGAAATTTTAAGCGGCGAGTTTTCCGTAAGCACGCGCATGATGCTGGATTGCAAGGTGTTCCGCGAGGACAAAAACGTGTTCTCCGAGCGCGTGTTGAACGACGTGATACTGTCGCGTTCAAGCGTTTCAAAGCTCCCCGAGTTCGTGATCTTTTGCGGGGAATCCGAGGTGTCGAGGGTTCGCGCGGACGGCGTTATATTAAGCACCCCCACAGGCTCGACGGCGTATTCGCTGTCGGCGGGAGGACCTATCCTCTCGCCCGATATGGAGTGTATAGAACTCACCGCGCTTTGTCCGCACACGCTGTTCAACCGCCCGATGATCTTCTCGGACAAGCAGCCGATAACCGTTCGCGTCTGCCATTATCAGAACAGCCGCGCGACGTTCAGCGTGGACGGCGGCAAGGGGATCCCTATTCTGGAGGGAGACGTGCTTAGGCTTACGCGGGCGCAGTGTTCTTTAAAAATAATCGAAACGGGCGAGGGATTTTACAGCGCGATCAGCAACAAGCTGATGACGCCACTTAAGTAAGGCGGGAAAGCAATGAACAAAAAACAGCGTCAGAAAGCGATATTAAAGATAATCTCCGAGCACGAGGTGGAAACGCAGAACGATCTTCAAAGCCTGCTGGAAAAGCAGGGGATCACGGTCGGACAAGCAACGCTGTCGCGCGATATTCGGGAGCTGCAAATTCAAAAAATTCACTCCGAAAACGAAACCGGCCGTTATAATTTCGGAGACCCGAATGTTACGGTGGAATACAGCAGCATCTTCGCGCAGTCGGTGATCTCGATGGATCACGCGCAGAACATCGTGGTGCTGAAGTGCCACGCGGGGCTTGCCAATGCCGCCTGCAAGGTGGTGGACGAACGTGGCTTCGCGTCGGTGGTGGGAACCATTGCGGGCGACGACACGGTGTTTATCGTCACGAAAACGGAGAACTTCGCGGTGCAGTTGATATCGCAGCTAAGGCGGCTTACGATCAAAAATCAGTGAAAGGAAAGCGACTGTAATGTTACGGGAATTGTCGATAGAGAATCTCGCGGTAATTGAGAAAGCCTCGGCGCGGTTCGGCGGGCGTTTCAACGTATTCACAGGCGAAACGGGCGCGGGCAAAAGCATACTTATCGGCGGCATCAACGCAATTCTCGGACAGCGCACCACAAAGGACGTAGTACGAACCGGCGCGCAAAAAGCGGTGATAACCGCGCTGTTTGACGATCTGGGAACCGACGTTCTCGAAAAAATGAACGAGCTTGGATTAGACACCGCGGACGAGCTATTGCTGTCGCGCGAGATATACGCCGACGGAAAAAGCAGCGCTCGCATAAACGGGCATACCGTAACCGCGGCGATGCTGAGGGAGATAGGCGGGCTGTTGGTGGACGTTCACGGACAGCACGAAAACCGCATTCTTATGTCCAACGACAATCAGCGCGACATTCTCGACAATTACGCGGGGATCACCGAAAACCGCGAGCCATACCGCAAGGCGTTCAAGGAATTCGCGGGGGTCTCAAAAAGGCTGAAAGCGCTTCAAGAGGACGAAAAAAACCGCGAGTATAAGGTCGGGCATTTGAATTCCGTTATCGGGGAACTCTCCGCGCTGGAGCTGGAAAAGGGCGGCGGAGAGCGTCTGGAGCAGGAGCTGGAGAGGCTTCGCAGCGTGGCGAAGATCCGCGCCGCTGTGTGGAGCGCGTACGGCTGTCTGAATTCTGAGAGCGAGCCTGCGGCGGGGGATTTACTTCAAAGCGCTGTGAATTCTCTGGAAAAAATATCGGACGCCGAACCCAAGGCAAAGGAGCTTATAGAGCGGCTGCGCGCGATAATTCCCGAGGTAAACGATATCGCGGGCGAGATATACGGCTTGGGCGGCGAGGAATCCGAGGAACGCGAGGCGGAGCTTTCCGACAAGGTATCCGCGCTGAAGCTCGCCAAGCGCAAGTACAATATGGACAGCGACGAGCTGGTGGACTATCTCGAAAGCTGCAAAGCCGAGCTTGCCGAAATTTCCGGCGCGGACAGCGAGATCGAGCGGTTGACCGCCGCAAAGCACGAGCTTGCCGAGCAGGTAAAGGCGCTTGCCGAGGAGATCTCCGAGAAGCGCAAAGCCGCGGCGAAACGGCTGTCGGAGGAGATCTGCGAGCAGCTGAAATTCCTCGATATGCCGAACGTAAAGATAATCTTCGCGGTGAATCCCGATAAGATAACCATAAACGGCAAAGACAGCATAGAGCTGCTGATCTCCGCAAACGCGGGCGAGGAACCAAAGCCCCTGAATAAGATAGCGAGCGGCGGCGAACTTTCGAGAATAATGCTCGCGATAAAGAGCGTTCTTGCCGAAAACGACAATATTCCCACGCTGATATTCGACGAGGTGGATCAGGGAATAAGCGGACGAGCCGCGCAAAAGGTGGGAATAAAGCTCTCCGAGACGGCGGCGAAGCGGCAGGTGCTGTGCATTACGCATTTAGCGCAGATAGCCTCCAAAGCGGACTGCCACCTTCTTATAGAAAAGCAGTCGCAGGACGAGCGGACTTTTACGCACATCACCGAGCTGGATTTCGAGGGACGCAAGCGGGAGCTGGCGCGCATAATAGACGGCAGCGATGAGAGCGAGAGCGCACTTGCAGCCGCCGAGCAAATGTTGCGCGAGTTACATTAAAAAAGGGAGCAAAAACACGCTCCTTTTTTTCATGATTTACAAAAAATATTTTTGATTTTATCATAAAACTATCACAATTCGGGTGTAAAATTGTGTTAGAAAAAAGGGAAGGAAGTTGGTAGTTTGGCATACGCAAACACCTTCAAGCGGCGCGAGATGAAGTTTCTTCTTGATGAAGAACAATACCGCGCGATCTTGAACGGGATAGCTCCATACATGACCGAGGACGAATTCGGACTGCACACCATCTCGAATATCTACCTCGACAACCGCAACGACGATCTTATAAGAAGATCGCTCGGAAAGCCCGTCTACAAAGAAAAGCTGCGGCTTCGGGCTTACGGAAAAAAAGCCGAGGACGGCAATGTCGCGTTCCTCGAGATCAAAAAGAAATTCCGCGGCATAACCTACAAGCGCAGATTGGATATGACCTACCGGGAGCTGTACGATTACATAACCTTCGGTACGGTCCCGAAAACGCGCGGGCAGATCTTCGAGGAAATAGATTATCTGCGGCGGCGAATGGAGCTTAAGCCCAAGATCGTCATCTGCTACGACCGGGAAGCGTTTTACGGCAACGACGACAGGGAATTCAGAATAACCTTTGACGGGAACGTGCGTTTTCGCACGAGCGATCTCGACCTTCGTTCGGGGGATTACGGCGAGGCACTCGAGGGCACGCCGTACAGGATCATGGAAGTAAAATCGGCGGGCGCTGTCCCGCTTTGGTTGGTGAGAATCCTCTCGGAAAACAAGCTCTATCACGGCTCGTTTTCCAAGTACGGGACAATTTATCAGAGTGAATTAAGAACCTGTCTTCACGAGTAGGGTGCACGGATTTCCGGGTGTAATTTTGTCGAGGACAAGGAAAAAATTCGCAGGCGTACTGTATGTACGTCAAGAATTTTTGACGCAGT
>JAFLUD010000063.1 GCA_022508965.1 Oscillospiraceae bacterium | reverse complement strand
AAGGGACTAGTCCCTTGAGCGGGGGCTTGGGGGCAGCGCCCCCAAAAAGCGCCCCCCGCAAACAGCACCCCCCGCAAATGCTCTTAGTAATTTTCGGGAACGATCTGGAACCAGCCCTGGGGCTTTCCGCAAACGGGGCATTCCTCGGGGGGATTGGTGCCGACGCAGATGTGACCGCAGTTGCGGCACTCCCATACCTTGACCTCGCTCTTCTTGAAGACCTCCTGCATTTCCACGTTCTTGAGCAGAGCGCGGTAAACCTCCTCGTGGTGCTTCTCGATAGCGGCAACCAGCCTGAACTTAGCCGCAAGCTCGGGGAAGCCCTCCTCCTCGGCGGTCTTAGCGAAGCCCTCGTACATATCCGTCCACTCGAAGTTCTCGCCGGCAGCCGCGTCGGTGAGGTTCTGAGCGGTGTCGTTGATGCCGTTCAGTTCCTTAAGCCAGATCTCCGCGTGTTCTTTTTCGTTCTCGGCGGTCTTGGCGAAGATGTCCGCGATCTGCTCGAAGTCCTCTTTTCTCGCCTTAGAAGCGTAGAAGTGGTACTTGTTGCGCGCCTGGGATTCTCCCGCAAACGCCGCCTTGAGGTTGTCCTCGGTCTGAGTGCCTTTGTACTTGTTGTCTGCCATAATAGTTCCTCCTAAAATTAAATTATAAAAATATTTTTTGAGAAAAAGCGGAAAATATTCAAAAAACCGCTTGTAAACCAAACCATAATATTGTAAAATAATTTTGGGGTGATTTTATGGGAATTTTATACGGAGTAAGCGTAGGCCCCGGCGATCCCGAGCTTCTTACGCTTAAAGCATTGAGAATAATACGCGAGTGCGATGTAATAGCTGCGCCCGACAACAACACCGCGCTGTCGATAGTAGAACGCGTCTGCGATATCGGGGAAAAAACGCTGCTAAAGCCCGCGTTCCCGATGACACGCGACAGGGAGCTGCTCAAGAACAGCCACATCGCCGCCGCCGACGAGCTGTGCCGTTATCTCGATAACGGAGAGAACATAGCGTTTATCTGCCTCGGAGACATCTCGGTGTATTCGACGTTTTCGTATATATCGGTGCTTGTTTCGGCGCGCGGACACAGCGTTGAAATGATCCCCGGCGTAACCAGCTTCTGCGCCGCGGCGGCGGAGTTGAAGCAGCCGCTTGCGCTGGGTTCCGAGCCGCTTTTGATAATCCCCTCCGGCAGCAGGGAATTCGACCTGCTGCTTTCGGTTGAGGGAACAAAGGTGATAATGAAAAGCGGGGGCGCGATTCCCGAGCTAAAAGAAAAGCTCCGCGGAAAAACCGTATACGCCGTTGAGAACTGCGGCTTTGAGAACCAAAAGCTCTATTATTCTGCCGACGAGCTGGAAAACTGCGGCTATTTCACAACGGTTATAGTGCCGCCTGATTCTCGTCGGGAGTAACCGAATGTAACTCCTCGAATCTTTCAACAATCATCATCCTGCTAGTATTTCATAATGTTTTGCGATGTCTAGTCAGCAACACCTCTAAAAAATAACCCCTTTTCATTGACATTATAAGCATAATCATACCATGGCCTATGTGAGCTTAAAAGTACCTCCATACTGCCTACAACACTACCGTATTCTATATGATTGCTTTTAATTCTTTCTTCACATTGTGCAATTATATCAGAAGATACAAAATAGCATTTTATAGCGCATTTCGGTAAAGTGTAATTATTAAAGATTTCTGTAAGATATTCTTCAACCTTACCATAGTCGTCACCGATTTCATCTTTATCAAAAGCAATCCAAACTGTACTAATTTCATCGGGTTGCGCTACAATGTAATTATTTATGGTAGCCTCGTTTGCTGAATGAATCCCAAAGTCATATCTATGTAACCCACTTAAATGAACCTCTATCGCGTAATTATTGCAATATTTAGATAAAGTATCATCTAATATGCATTTTAATTCTCTTCCAACAATATACTCAACATAATCATCAAGCAGTTCGCGTGAATGTTTTCCGTATGCATCTACCTGTACCCGAAACACAAAACTTTCATTTGATTTTGGCGAACAAGCTGCCCATAATTCTCCTGTCCCTGTTTTAGACGTTTTTACTACAGTAAACTCCTCGCCGTACTTTTCTTTAAGTTCCTTGCAAATATATCTCCTAGTTTGATTATACGTCATGCCGTCCCAATAGGAGAACGCTGTACAGCCCGTAAGCGTGAGGAGCATAGCTATAACCAAGAATATTGCTGCAAGTTTTTTCATAATTACCCCCTAATAAACAACGATGTCAATAAGCCCTGTACTTCTCCATGATCTTAACCGCGGTCTTGATCCCGTCCACCGCCGCGGACATTATCCCCCCGGCGTAGCCCGCGCCCTCGCCGCAGGGGTAGAGGTTCCCGCAGTTTAGAGCGGCAGCGCTGTCGTCGCGCGGGATCCTCACAGGCGACGACGAGCGCGTTTCTATCGCAGTGAGAACGCTGTCGCTGTCGGAAAATCCGCGTATCTTGCGCTCAAAGCTGTTGATGCCCGCGCACAGTCCGTCTCCGATGAATTTTGGGAACAACTCGCGCAGATCGCACGGTTCGATCCCGGGGAGATAGGTGGGAGCTACTCGCCCAAGCGAGAAACCGCTTCCGTTCCCGAGAAATTCCCGCGTCAGCATTGCGGGAGCCGCGCCCGAAGCGCCTTTTTTCGCGCCCATTTGGAATGCGCGTTCTTCGAGTTTTCTGATGAATTCCGCACCCGAAAGCGGCTCTGTTCCGAAGTCCTCGGGAGAGACCGAGACCAGGACTGCGCTGTTGGCGTTCTTGCCCGCGCGGTCAAAATAGCTCATGCCGTTGGTAACTATGCTGCCGTTCTGACTTGCGGAAGCCACAACGAATCCCCCCGGACACATACAAAACGTATAGATCCCGCGCCCGTTTTCGTGACAGGAGAGCGCGTATTCCGCAGGCGGCAGGGCAGGGTGCCCCGCGTATTTCCCGTAGAGAGCGGCGTCGATGTCCGCTTGCAGATGCTCTATTCTCGCGCCCACCGAAAACGGCTTGGGAACAAGCTCCACGCCGTTCTTGAGGAGCATTTCAAAGGTATCGTGAGCCGAGTGTCCGATAGCCAGCACAAGCGCCCCGCAGGGAACCGCGCCGCCGTTTACCCGTACCGAGCGCACTCTGCCGCCCGAAATGTCAATGTCCTCCAGCGGCGAGAGAAAACGCACCTCTCCGCCAAGCTCGATGATTCTGGCACGCAGGTTTTTGACGACCGCGCGCAGCTTGTCGGTGCCGATGTGCGGCTTTGCTTTTATGAGAATTTCCTCCGGCGCGCCGAACTCGCACAGCTTTTCGAGGACCCTAGCGCAAAGCGGATCGTTTATGCGCGTAGTCAGCTTTCCGTCGGAGAATGTCCCCGCGCCGCCCTCGCCGAATTGAACATTGGTTTTCGGGTCTAAAACGCCGCTTTTCCAGTAATTTTCAACGGCGGAAATCCTCTCGTCCATAGCCGCGCCGCGTTCAAGAACGATCGGCTTGTAGCCGAATTCGCACAGCGTAAGCGCACAGAACATCCCCGCGGGGCCGAATCCCGCGATGACGATATCCCCGCATAGCGGCTTGTCCCCGAAGCTGACGCTGAATTCCTCGTGAATACTTTGCTTCACGTTTTGGAATTTGCGGGCGAGAGCGCGTTCTTTTTTTTCATTGAACAGCTCGAAATACACCGAGCTTACGAACGCTATCCCATGCCGCGCGTCTATCGAGGACTTGCAGATATTGGATCTTTTAATTTCGTTTTCCGACAGCCCCAGCAGCTCGCGCGCCTTTATAACAGCAAAATCACGCGGCTGCTCGAGGGTCGTTTTTATTTGAGAAACAATGATACCCATTTTTCGGTTAGGAACCCTTCGTCACGGCGTTTACGTTGACCTTATACTCTCCGTAGACCCAGCTCTTCTGTCCCGCGCCCTTGATAGAAACAAAAGCGCTCACGTCCTGAGTTCCCTCGCGCAGATTAACGCCCAGAAGATTTACGGTAACGTTAAAGTCGCTCGATGTGAGATTGGAGATGTTCTCCATCGGTCCTACTGCCGTAACCTTTATCTCGTTGGTAACCAACCTGACGTCGAAGTTATCCGGCGCGTTTGTTATGGTGAAGTTATCCTTGTCGACCGTAAAGTCCAGCTTCGCGTAGCTTTCGATATCCCAGACAATACGAGCGTTGTTGTTGCCGGAAAGATTCTTGTAACCCTCAGGCAGCACAATGGGAATAAAGCTGGTCTTGTTCGGCTCGATGTCCGCAATGTCAACAGTGCCGATGTTAAGCTCTGACAGATTGTCGATGGAATCGTCGGGCGCAGCAACGATAAGCGCAGAGGGCTGAATAGTGTACTTCAGACTGTCGATATCGAAGTTCGCGGGGTAGTTGATGATAGAGAATGTCAGCGGCAGCTCCTTTTGTTTGTAGATGAGAATATTTATCGAGATATTTTCGGTAGAAAGCTCCAGACCGTCGGGGAGTATCCTCGTGCCGTTAGCGCCGAAGATATAAAGATCGCTGTTAGTCTGGCGCGCCTCGGAGATCTCGCCGTGATAGGTGCTTCTCGCTTCTATCCTGGTAATGCTGTTAAGAACATTTGCCGAGCCGGTGATAGAGATCCTGCTGGGCGAAGCGGTGATCTCGTCCGCGCCGGAATAGAATCCGTCGGGCAGTCGGATATTGGGCGCGGTAGCTTCCACGTCGAATTCCTTGGTAATTATCTCGTCAATGGTAACGGTAACAGCCCTCGGCTCGGTATCGATAAGCGTATAGTCTCTGTCGGTCTTGGAAGAAACGGTTATCGGCAGGGTATAGGTACCCGAAGAACGCACCGACGAAAGGTCGATGTTCGCGTAAAAATCCGAAGCCTTGAGATCGCTTATGTCGTAGCGTTTTCCCTCAATGGTAATGCTTGCGGTCTCCTCGATCTCGCTGGTTATCTGGAGATTGTTCTGGATCATATAATCGGTAAGCAGCGCCTCAATGCCGATGTCCTTTATCTTGTCCTCGATAGTCGGGAACACCTGAATGGATACCACCATCCAGAATCCCACCGCGATAACGAAAGCGAGAATAAGAGTTTTGTAGTTCTTTTTGAAGTCGTTGAGAAAATTCAGAATAATGTTTTTCAAAGTCCTGTCTCCTTTCCGTTAGTTTGACGAGCGGGATTTTTTCTTTTTCTCAAGAGCAGCCCCCGGCATAAGCGACCGCAGGATGCTTATAATAGCGTCGCGGCTGAGGTCGCGGGTGAGCTGCCCGTCCTTGGCTATGGAAATAGTCCCGTTCTCCTCGGAGACCACGATAACCAGCGCGTCGGAGTTCTCGCTCATACCGACGGCGGCTCTGTGGCGCGAGCCGAGATCGGAGGTCAAATACTGATCCTTTTGTGTGTTGGGAAGAAAGCACCCCGCCGCGTAAATTCTGTTGTCGCGGATAATTACAGCGCCGTCGTGCAGCGGAGCCTTGTTATAGAAGATATTGCAGAACAGCTCCGGCTCACATTCGGCATTGATAATGCTGGTGGTCTCCTTTTCGATGATGTCGCCGAGCTTGGTCTCGCGTTCAATAACGATAAGCGCGCCGGTTTTGCTGTCGTGAAGGCGCGCGCAGGCGTCGGCAATGCCGTTGATGGCTCTGTCTCTCGCGGAAGCTCCGCTCGTATACTTATCGTTTGAAAGCGCGAACGTGCTCACTCTCGTGCGCCCGACCTTTTCGAGGATTCGCCTCAGCTCCGGCTGGAACACTATGATAATTGCGATAATTCCCACCTGCAAAAAGTTGTCGATGAGAAAGCTCATGGCTTTCAGCTTAAAGATCTGCACCAACACAAACATGATCAAAAGGAAAAAGATGCCTTTGAGCAGCTGCATAGCGCGCGTTTCCCGCATGAGCTTGATAAGATAGTAAACAAGGAAAGTCAGAATAAGAATATCCAGTACGTCAAAAAAGTTTATCGACTGGATTATTCTCAAAAAATTCTGAAAAATATCTCTAATATATTCAACCAGTTCTTCCAAAGCAAAGCTCCTTAAATTTAATCAATCGCGTTCCTGACCTCTGATGATCACCCCGATGAATTCGGGACCCGCGTTGCAGCTTACCACAACGCCGCACTTCTCCACCATCTCGGGCGGATAGCCGACCTTTTTGGTCATTTTCTCGATGAATTCCTTTTCCTGTATCGGGCGCGTCGTAGTGATAACGCTGTACGGCGTTTTGGGGATCATGCGCTGCGAGATTGTCTCCACCGCGGCGTCAATTACCGCCTTTTCTCCGCGCACCTTTCTTAAAACCTCCGTAACTCCGTCGTAAAGGACGATAAGCGGCTTCAGGCCCATCAGCTCTCCGAGGAACGAAGCCGCCGCGGAAATTCTCCCCGACTTTTTCATGTGCCTCAGCTCAAAACCGATGATGAACGCCTCCGTATGGCTTGCCCAGTCCTCGAGGTACTTTACGACGTTCTCGGCGCTCATACCCTCAGAGAGCTTTTTGCACGCCTCCACAACGGGATAGCCGTAGCAAAGCGTATAGTTTCTCCCGTCGACAACGTACACTTTCAGATCGGAAAGCTCCTCCGTGAGATTGTCCGCTGCGATCTTCGCCTGCGAGAAGGTCTGCGAGCCGTGGGAGTTGATAACGTCGACGATGATCTCGCGCACACCCTGCGCATACAGCTCGCGGTACTTGTCCTCAAACTGTATCTGGGTGATCTGCGAGTGCTTGGGGATCTCCTCGTTTTCCTTGAGAATTTTGTAGAACTCGTCGGGCGTGATATCCACGCGGTCGAGAAGTGTCTTATCGTTCACGGTAACAGCAAACGGCATAATGACGAGATATTTCTCCCAAGCCTTTTCCTCCTCCGGGGAAATATCGCAGCCGCTGTCGGTGATGATCCTTACATTTTCGTTCATAATAATTGTCCTTTCTTAAGCTCTGCTAGTCTGCCTGTGACCAGTCAAATTCGGTCAATCTTCCGTTGTTCTGTAATTCGGGGAATCCCCACTGCCTTAAGACCTCGTAAGCTCCGATAGCCACGCTGTTTGAGAGATTGAGACTTCTCAGCGTCGGCAGCATCGGAATTCTCACGCAGTCGTTTTTGTGCTTGAACAAAAGCCCCTCGGGAAGCCCCGCGTCCTCTCGCCCGAAAACGATGTAGCACTTGTCCGGGTAACTCACGTCGGAATAGAGGTTTTGCGCCTTGGTGCTGAAAAAGAAGCATTGCCCCGAGACTTTCGAGAAAAAATCCTCAAAGCCCTCATAATAGCTTATATCCAGAAAATGCCAGTAATCCAGCCCCGCGCGTTTAAGCCTCTTGTCATCCGGAGTGAAGCCCATGGGCTTTATGATGTGAAGTCTGGCTCCCGTAACGGCGCAGGTGCGGGCGATGTTCCCCGTATTCTGGGGAATCCTCGGCTCTGCGAGCACGATATTAAGCTCCAAATAGATCCCATCTTTCAAAAAAATAATTAATGTATTTTAAAATAACTGATAAAAGTGGAGTGTTTTCATTATAACATAATTTCTATACTATTTCAATAGATTTTTGGGAAATTACTTGAAAAATACATAATTGTATGTTATAATTACAGCAACGGATCAGCCGTACAGCAATTTGTGTTCGGTTTAATTCCGCATAATATTGGGAATAAAGCAGCGCGGCGCTGCTTGTGTTATAATGACTATATAAATGCAATATTAAGGAGGTCAATATGTCTGAGGAATTAAAGATCGAGATAGGCGGAATAATCGACAACACCTTTGATTATACGCTTTCGCCGTAAGAGCTTGATAAACAGTTCTCCGAGAAAACGGAGCAGGCAAAACGCGGCGAGATCAAGGCAACGCCCGAATACGCGATGCTGGGCTACGCGCTGGATTTTATAGACTTTGCAAGGAACAACTTCGATCTCGAGATGAATTTTGACGAGGAAAACCTCGCGCGTTATTGCGAGATACTCGGCGCAGTCCGAAAGAGTTTTTCCGAAGAACCGCCTCCCGCGGATTTCTTCAACGGCTTTGTAAAAGGCGCGACGGGATTTTTCGGGATAATGGTGATAAAGAACCTCGGCGGCAATTGGGCGCAGTCCAATATCGGAATGACAGTGATACATAACGGCACGAGCGCGTTTGTCCAGAATCGCGTCGCGCGTTATATGCAAAACGGCGAGGACGACATGGCAGCGCTTTACAACGTTTTAAAAGGAGCATAAAAGTGATAACAAAACCGCAGACGTTTCTCGAGAAATACCGCTCTGAGCACGGCTCGGAGATAGGCATTGCGTGCGATATCACGGCGAACCTGATAGGCGTAGTATATTATGACTTAACGCTTCGCCGCAGATACGCGAGGGTCTCCTTTGTCGGCGGCGAGATAACTCCCATGATGGCGGGCGAAACGCTGATACGGCTGATAACAGGCTCCATGCGCGAGCTTGGCATATCCGCGTCGTCGGTCAGGGAAATAGGGATAGCCGCGCCGATGTATATCGAAAGCAGCCTGGAGCAGGAGCTGTCGCCGAGCGATTTCTTCCTGCCGCCGAGCGTCGGGATATTCTTCGTGCCGTATATTTCCGCGGCAATAAGCGGACGATTCACCGCGTCACTGCTGACGCTCCCCGACGGTGATTGCGTTGCCGCTGATTTCGGAAGAACCTTCTGCGCCGCGTTAAAGCATGATAACCGCTTTACCTGCGCGTCCTTTTCGCTTATGGGAGCGTTTGACGGCACGGGACTTGAAAGCGGAATGCCCGCGGAAAACGGCGCGATAGACGCTGTGCGCCGCGACAGCGACGGAACGATAGTCTACGAGGTAGTCGGAGACGGCGCAAGTATAGGGGTATCTCCCGCAGCCGCTTTGATGGCGGCGGAGGTGATGCTGAAAACAGGCGCGCTCGACAGCGACGGGATAATGACCGACCGCGACCTGTTCTATATCGGCGAGGATTTTTTCGTTTCCCAAAGCGACATCCGCGTTATCCAGTCGGACAAAGCCCGCGCGGCAGCGGCGCTGAAGCTGCTCCCAAAAGCGGACAAGGCTTATTTTTCCGGGGAACCCTTCTCGACAGCCGCGGGAATGAAAGCGCTGTTAAAGCTGGGCGGATTCCCCGGGTGGTGTAGAGAAGCGGCGTTTTGCAGAAACTCCTCCGAGCAGGGGATAATCCTCTGTTTAGAGGATCCCAAAATGCGCGAAAAGGCGTTTGAGATAGCCGAGACCGCCGAGGACATAACCGAAACGCTCATTCCCAAATTCGACGAAGAATATTTCGATTGCCTGAGCTTTCCAGAAGAGATTTAGCGGAATTTGGACGGCGAATCGGAAAATATTCCGAAAAAATTTGTTAAATTTGCAAAAAAGCACTTGATTTTTTTTGTCAATAGTGTTATAATAATAAGGCATTTAGTATCCGCCGGCATAACTATGCCCAAAATTAGGGCATAACGGCGTGAGTTAATGCGCGGCTAAGAACGTGTCTTCACAAGGTGTTGCTCGTGTCTTGCGAAGACAAGTTCCAAAAGCCAAACATTAAAAACGGATAGTCCGCTGAACTCGCGGGAATCGACCCGCGTATAAAGTAATCGGAATAAGCCGGGTTCAAGAATATCCGAAAAGCAATGGAGGAAAAAATGGACGCATTGAAACTTATTGAGCAGGGCAGCATGAAGGAAGCTGCGCCCCAGATCGAGATCGGAGACTATGTTAAGGTCTATGTAAGCATCAAGGAGGGCGAGAAGAGCCGTATCCAGATGTTTGAGGGCACCGTTA
>JAFLUD010000062.1 GCA_022508965.1 Oscillospiraceae bacterium | reverse complement strand
CGTTCTTTTTAAGCTCCGCCGCGAGATTGAGCGGGGTCTGTCCGCCGAACTGCGCGATAACTCCCACAGGCTTTTCTTTCTCGTGAATGGAAAGCACGTCCTCCAATGTCAGCGGCTCGAAATAGAGCTTGTCGGAGGTGTCGTAGTCGGTGGAGACGGTCTCGGGGTTGCAGTTTACGATTATAGACTCAAAGCCGAGCGATTTCAGCGCCAATGCCGCGTGAACGCAGCAGTAGTCAAACTCGATGCCTTGTCCTATTCTGTTGGGACCGCCGCCCAAAATCATTATTTTCGGCTTGTCGGTGTTTACGGGGCTTTCATCCTTTTCGAGATTATAGGTGGAATAGTAGTAAGCCGCGTTTTCGGTGCCGCTTACATGAACGCCCTCCCACGCCTCGTTTATGCCGTATTCACGGCGCTTAGCTCTGATATCGTCCTCGGAAACTTCCAGCAGCTTAGACAGATAGCGGTCTGAAAAGCCGTCGCGCTTTGCCTGCAGCAGCACCGCCTTTTCGGGGACTGCGCCCTTATTGGCGGCAAGCTGTTCCTCTTCCTTAATAAGCTCCGCCATCTGCTCTAAGAACCAGTGCTTTATTTTGGTGAGGTTGAATACCTCGTCAATAGTCGCGCCCTTGCGGAGTGCCTCGTAGATGATGAACTGACGCTCGGAGGACGGGTAGGTGAGCATTTTCAGCAGCTCGTCCTTGCTAAGCTCGTTGAAGTTCTTCGCGTAGCCCAGTCCGTAGCGCCCCGTTTCCAGAGAACGTATAGCTTTCTGGAAAGCCTCCTTGTAGGTCTTGCCGATGGACATTACCTCGCCGACAGCGCGCATCTGGGTTCCCAGCTTGTCTTCGGCGCCCTTGAACTTCTCGAACGCCCACCGCGCGAACTTGATGACTACATAATCCCCGTCGGGAACGTACTTGTCGAGCGTTCCGTACTTTCCACAGGGAATTTCCTTTAAAGTAAGCCCGCACGCGAGCATGGAGGACACCAGCGCGATAGGGAAGCCGGTCGCCTTGGATGCCAGCGCCGACGAACGCGAGGTGCGGGGATTTATCTCGATAACAACTATTCTTCCCGAAACGGGGTCGCGCGCGAACTGGCAGTTGCAGCCGCCAATAACCTCGATAGCTTTTACTATTCTGTAAGAATAGTCCTGGAGAACCTTCTGAACGTCCTCGGGGATAGTGAGCATAGGCGCGGAGCAGAAGCTGTCGCCGGTGTGAACGCCGATGGGGTCGATATTCTCAATAAAGCAAACGGTGATAACATTATTATCGGCGTCGCGGACTACCTCAAGCTCCAATTCCTCCCAGCCCGCGATGGATTCCTCAACGAGGACCTGTCCGACAAGGGAAGCCTGAAGTCCTCTCGCGCAGACGACCTTCAGCTCGTCTACGTTGTATACAAGTCCGCCGCCTGCGCCGCCCATTGTGTACGCGGGGCGCAGAACAACAGGGTAGTGCAGCTTTTCGGCTATGCTGAGAGCCTCGTCCACAGAATAAGCGACCTCGCTTCTGGGCATTTCTATCCCGAGCTTTTCCATGGTATGCTTGAATTCTATTCTGTCCTCGCCGCGCTCGATAGCGTCTACCTGCACGCCGATGACCTGTACGTTGTATTTTTCGAGAACTCCCGCCTCGGAAAGCTCCGAACAGAGATTAAGACCGCTTTGTCCGCCAAGATTGGGCAGCAGCGCGTCGGGACGCTCTTTCTCGATGATCTGCGTAAGCCGAGCCACGTTAAGCGGCTCGATGTAGGTGGTGTCCGCGACGTCGGGATCGGTCATAATGGTCGCGGGGTTGGAATTTACCAGAACTATCTCATATCCTAACTTTTTCAGCGCCTTGCACGCCTGAGTTCCCGAATAGTCGAACTCGCACGCTTGTCCAATGATTATAGGTCCGGAGCCTATTATCATGATCTTATTGATATCGGATTTCTTCGGCATATTGTTTCTCCCTGTTCTGTTATTTTTTGGGAATAATCGAACCTATCTGCGATTTTACCCTATTATATTAATCATACCATAATTCCACGAAAATTGCAATACATAAAAAAAATAAAGGTTAACGAAAAAAGAATAGAGCTTATTCGCGCATTCCGAAATGCACAACATCTCGGAATGTGTGAATAAGCTCTGTTTTAATTATTATGATGATTGTCTTCTTCTCTTTTTGCAAGCTTTATCGCGCCGTATTCTATGAGCTTGAGCAGATGATCTACGATCATGGGGTCGAACTGCTTGCCCTTGTTGACAATAAGCTCGTCGATGATAACGTCCGCGGGGAGACTGCTTCGGTAGCAGCGCTTGCTGTTCATCGCGTCGAACGCGTCTGAAACGCATATAATTCTTGCGACTATCGGAATATCCTCGCCCGAAAGTCCGTTTGGATATCCGCCTCCGTCAAAACGCTCGTGGTGACTTACAGCGCCCATGCCGATATCGTCGATAGAGGAGAAGTCCCTAAGGATCTCGCCGCCGTAGACGGTGTGCTTTTTCATTACCTCGTATTCCTCGGGGGTGAGCCTTGCGGGCTTGGAGAGTATCGAGTCGGGTATATAGATCTTTCCGCAGTCGTGCATCAGCGCGATGTAATAAACGCGTTTACATTCGCTCTCGGGGAAGCCCATGCTTTCCGCCAACATTCTCGAATACTGCGCGACACGCAGCGAATGTCCCATAGTGCTGGGGTCCTTTGCTTCGATGAAGTTTACGAAGGTCTGCATTGTCTGCTCGATTATCGTTTCGTCGCGCTTTTGCTGTTCGAGCAAGCGTCTGATGTTCAACCTTACGATAATAAGCGCCAAGAACAGGCTCAGCCACAATACCGCCAGCGCTCCGAAGATCCAGAAAAACGGATTCTTGAATATGCTGGTCTGCATGTGGTAGTGGATCTCTCCCACTGAGAAATCCGCGATGTAGTCGATAGGCTTGCCTAGGATGTACATGATGAAGCCTATGCGCGCGCTGCTGTTCTTTTCGGGGTCCTTAGGCTTGGGAGTGAGGGGGAATTCGCCTGCCACCTCGTCGGGGTAGTAGACGTAATAATCGCCCTCGTACAGCTTTATCATAGGTCCCGGAGGCACCATTACATAATCGAGAATGATATCGTATTTGGAATAATCGGCAAGGTCGATAGTCTGAACCTTTTCGTTTCCGGAATTTACGCCCTGGTGCCATTCAAAATCGCCGTTCCAGGAGTTGTTCGCGCTCATATCCTCGGGTATGTATATCTTTGCCGTCCAGTCGGTTATGGTATTGTCGGTGTTGTTGATGACCTCCAGCTCGTAGATGGTTCCCACGGCGTCGTCCATAATAACAACGTCGTTCTCAACCAGCTTGTCAAACATCCAAGAGCCTGTATCTCCGCCTCTTGTGGTGATATCTACGGTGATATCGTCAAAAATGAACATTGTGCCGTCGCGTTCGGCTTCGGAGAGATCTCTTACTCTTTCAATGGAATTATACAGATGATTCTGTAGGAGAATAACCGCAAAGCCGATTACAATAACGATCGGCAAAATAATATTTATTATCATAAGCGGTTTTATGTTCTTTTTCACGGTGAATTTCCCCTCCGGTCTATATATACATAACATACATATTAATTCTAACATATTTTTTGAAATATGTCAAGCACATAAACAGAAACAATTTGAAAATTTAATTATATGGAAAGAATCAGATCGTTTTGTTCATGCTTCCCGTCTGATAGCCGTTGAGGTCGAGGGAAACGTACAAAAATCCCAGCCCATGGAGATATTCGGCTAGCGGACGGGCGATCTCGGTCTTTATTATCTCGGGGAACTGCGAGGGGTCGATCTCGATTCGGGCGGTGTTTTCGTGAATTCTCACGCGAACCTGCCGAAATCCAAGCTCCATCAGCCGCTGCTCGGCTTTATCAACCATTAAGAGCTTTTCGCGGGTGATGTTCTCGCCGTAAGGAAAGCGCGTCGCCAGGCATGCGTAGGACGGCTTATCCCAGGTGGGAAGCCCCATTTCCTTTGAAAGCTCGCGGATCTCCGCCTTTGTAAGCTGTGCTTCTCTGAGAGGACTTTTGATCCCAAGCTCCGCCACCGCCGTAAGCCCGGGGCGGTAGTCGCCGTTGTCGTCAATGTTGGAGCCTTCGGCAACGTAAGGAAGTCCGTGTTCCTCGGCGACCTTCAGAAATCCGCTGAAAATCGCGCGCTTGCAGATATAGCAGCGGTTTTTCGGGTTCTGTGAAAACCCCTCAATAGAAAGCTCGTTTGTTTCAACGATTATCTGTTCGATCTTCTCCGACTCGCAGAACGCCTTCGCTTCGTTCAATTCCCGCGCGGGGAACGAGCAGGAACGCGCCGTTACTGCTTTTGAGCGTTCTCCGAGAATGTCGTGCGCCACCTTCAGCAAAAACGTGGAATCCACGCCCGACGAAAACGCCACGCAGACTCCCCCCAATTCACGGAGATACGCTTCGAGGCGCGCTTTTTTTTCGTGCAGCTTATCCATTTTTTTCCTCCAAGCCGTCGAGGAGCCTTCTCACCTCGCCGAGACTGAGGTTCTGCTCTTTGGCAATGCGGGACAGGTCGTCGTATTCGTACTTGTGTTTCGTGACCCCGTATCCGCTTGAAGTCTTTCTGCGAACAGTTCCGTAGGGCGTTTCCACCGTCTCGGAGCTGCGTTCGAGAACATATCGGCGGGTCTCGTTTTCGCGAACCCCGATAGTCGTGGTGTGCCTGAACATCAGCCCGAGCAGCTTTTCTTTGTCTTGCTCGCGGCACATCACGCGGATGAGCGTTCCAGTGCGGGATTTTTTCATGCCGATGGGAATGGTGTACACCTCAAGCGCTCCGCCGTCGAACAGCCGTTCCATAGCGAACGCTATTTCCTCGGCGGTCATATCGTCGACGTTGCAGGAAAGCTCCCACACAACGTCGGTATTATCCGCGGATTCCCCAAGCAGGGCGCGGACGCAGTTTGCCGCCTCGAAATCCTTTTTGCCCATTCCGTAACCGACAGCCGACGTTCTCATAACCGGCATATCGCCGAAGCGCGCCGCGAAGTGCTTTAGCAGCGCCGCCCCCGTGGGGGTGCAGAGTTCCCCTAGGATCTTGCCGCCGTAGATCGGAACATCCTTTAAGATATACGCGGTCGCGGGCGCGGGAACGGGCAGTATGCCGTGCGCACACTTAACCTGACCGCTTCCCACATGAACGGGCGACGCGATGATCTCATCGGGGGAAAGCTCGTTTATCAGAAGGCAGACCGCCGTTATATCGGCGACCGCGTCCATAGTTCCCACCTCGTGAAAATGTATCTCCGAGACGGGCTTGCCGTGAACGTGGCTCTCCGCCTCGGCGATAAGCGAATACACCGCCAGAACGTCCCCGCGAACCTTTTCGGGAACGTCCAGATGCGAGATTATATGCTCGATCTCGTGCATTCCGCTGTGATGGTGGTGTTCGTGAGAATGCCCGTGATGTTCATGCTCATGATGATGTTCGTGTTCGTGATGGTGGGAATGCTCGTGCAAATGCTCGTCTTCCTCGATCCCCCCAACGGAAACCGAGATATGAGTTCCCGTGATCCCGCATTTTACCGAGCTTTCCCTTTTGAATTCCACATTGGGAATAGAAAGCGCGTTCAGCTTCTCGATAAATTTATCCGGCTCGGGCAGCAGCTCGCAAAGAGCGGCGGCAAGCATATCTCCCGCCGCGCCCATTCCGCAGTCAAGATACAGTGTTCTCATTATTCGCCCTCCGATCTGATATCCATGTGGTTTATCATGCTCGCGAGATAGCCCGCGCCAAAGCCGTTGTCGATGTTGACGACAGACACTCCGCTGGCGCAGGAATTCAGCATGGAAAGCAGCGCGGACAGCCCGCCAAACGACGCTCCGTAGCCCACGCTTGTCGGAACGGCGATAACGGGGCAGTCGGCAAGCCCGCCGATAACGCTCGCAAGCGCGCCCTCCATTCCCGCGATAGCGATGATGACGGAGGCGCTCATGATGACCTCGCTGTTGGAGAGCAGGCGGTGAAGACCCGCGACTCCCACGTCGAAAAGCCGCACGACATCGTTTCCGAGAGCTTCCGCGGTGACCGCCGCTTCCTCGGCAACGGGGATATCGCTGGTTCCGCCTGTCGCGACAACGATCCTTCCGATGCCGTCGGGGGAGGGCATAGCTCCGATAAGCCCGATTTTCGCTTTCTTGTAGTATTTGAGGGAATGCTCTTTCCCGACAGCCTCGGCTGCCTCGGGCGAAAGCCTTGTAATGAGAACGCGCTCCTGCCCGTTATTCTTCATTGCGGAAATTATCTTTATTATCTGCTTGGGGGTCTTGCCCGAGCCGTAGATGACCTCGGGAACGCCCTGCCGTATCTTTCGGTGAAGATCCACCTTAGCGCAGCCGATGTCCTCAAAGGGCGCGGTTTTCAGCTTTAAAAGCGCGTCCTCCACGGAGATCTCGCCGCTCTTTACCGCTTCGAGAATTTGTTTGGTTTCGCTTTTCATTCATTCTCCTAACATCATCAAAAAGCGGCAGGCTAAAAAGCCCAACCGCTTTAGTTCTTATTTTTTCTTTTTGAACAAAACGCCCTTGGGGTCTTTTATCAAGAGAACAGCAAGCCAGATGACCAGCCCCAGCGCGACCGCCGATAATCCGAGATAAAAGTCGTTGAGCATTTTTTCGGGTGAGGGAGTAAAATACTCCGCTTTAAGCTCTGCGTACTCGAAAACTGCGTCCACCAGCCACATCAGCGAGGCTCCCCAGTAGATAAGGCAAAGCACGCCCGTCATCATCTCGTTTTTCGGGGAATTTTTGTACCATATCACCGTGCAGATGACTGCGGCAAAGACAGTAGTCAGAAGCGTCATTCAGCCGCGCTCCCTTGTTCTTCAATATCGACGGATCTTGCGGCTCTCTTTTCGATCGCGGAAGACACTCCCACCATCGCGAACCACACCGCTGTAACCAGTGCCGCCATTCCTACGCCCGCGGTCGCCATTTCGCCCAGCACCTCGGACGGTTCTCCGGTAAGGAACGGGAACACGGGGATCATCTCGCCGTGCCAGATATGCTCGAGCGCCAGCAGCGCGGAGCCGCCCCAGAGCATTCCGTTGAGCCATTTCAGCTTTCCCGAGAATGCGGTCTTCTCAGCGCCCTCGTTCTCGGAAGTTCTCTCCTTAGCCTCGACTGCCTTAGCCGCGATCGTGGTGATGATCGCTTCAGCGGCGGGAACAAGTAAACAAGCCATAATTATTCCTCCTAAACATTCGCCTCTTCAGAGGAACGCACGCTTTCATAGCGCGCAATATTGAACTTATAGAATTCGCTTCTGCTTGAAAATCGGCTTCATGCCGATACTATTGTAGTAATTATATCATAATTTCCTCAATTTGTCAAGCTGGTTCTCTTGATCTCGTCCACGGCGTTTTGGATAAGCGTTCCCGTGTTGAAATCCCGTATGCCGACGATGATGTTGTCGCAGTGGTTGAACGGTATGAGAATACGCCGCGCGCTGCTTTGAGAAACGGCAAGCGCCATCTTCGGAGTGACCTCGCCGAGCAGGGAATCGGCGATGACTATTCCCACGGGCCCCACAATAATATCCGCTTTTCGGCAGGCGACTATCACAGAGTTTTCGCCCGTAGCAGCTTCGTCCGCTCCCGCCTTGAGCATTGCGGTGGTCGCCGCGCTGTTGGTTCCCACGGCGATTATCCGCGCCGCAGGGATATCCTTTTTGATCGCGGCGACCAGCTGTTTTCCGATGCCGCCGCCCTGTGCGTCTATTACCAATACAGTCATAATTTCCTCACTTTATCAGTTTCAATAGCTGCTTTTCCGAAGCGTTCGGGAGAACGCTTCCGAGATGCTCCAATATGTGCTGCTTCGATTCCGAGGGATCGCGCTTGTACGCCGAGGTCGCATAGTCATAGCCGAACATCTCCTCGGGAGTGCTGTACACCGCCACTCCCCAGCCGTAGGCATTGCCCAGCTTGTCCTGCATATAGACGAAATCCGCGATGTTTACATATGTCTGCATCATAAGCCGAGTGATGACCGTCTCAAAGCCCTTGTTCCCGTCCTTGCGGTAATTGAACAGCGCTTTCAGCTTTTTTGAGAGTAATTCGCCGTTTGCGGTTATCGCGTCGTATATTTCCTTATCCTTAAACGCGGAAAGCCCGTCCTCATAACGCGCGTCGAAGTCGTAGCCGTTCCTGCGGTAGTTCGCAAGCTCGGGGAACCATTCCAAGCTCACAAAGCCCGCCTTCCCTCCGAAGAACTTTCCGTAAACGCACTCTTTGCTTTTCGCAATGGGACCCTTCCATTCCCACGGACCGTCTGCCTCGCCCGAGAACCACAGCTTCGGCAGGCAGCATTCCTCAACGGAGAATCCCACTATATCATTTTTGAAGAACGGCAGAAAGCCGATTTCCTCAACCAGCCGCACGATATCCTCGGGGCTTTTTATTTTACGGAATTTCATTGCCAATTCACCTCTGTTGTTTAGAAACATTATATCACAATATTCCCAAATAGTCAAGACAAAGAAAAGCAGCGGAGTTGTTTCCGCTGCTTTATTATTACGGACAGGCTTTAACAAGCACGTCGATAAACGTTTCCGAATACACAAAGTGGATATCGTGGTCGGAGGATAGCAAAATATTCCTCAAAAATCAATAGGTTTAGGGAATTTATCGAGAACGATCTTAAAACGAGAAAGGCAAAAACGAGACCGCGACCGCAAAAACTATCGAGGGCAGCAGATTCGCGACGCGCACTTTCTTCCCCCAGACGAGGTTCAGCCCGACGCAGAATATCAATATCGAGCCTACCAGCGACAGGCTTTCCAGCGCGGCTTCGGTCATGAGCGGCTTTATTAAGAACGCCAGCAGCGTCATTGTTCCCTCAAGAATAAAAACGGGGATCGCCGAGAACATACAGCCTTTTCCGAGCGAACAGGTCATCACGATGATGATAATAAAGTCGAGGATCGCTTTTGTCGCGAGGATCGACCAATCCTTGTTGATGCCGTCCTGAATAGCTCCGACGATAGCCATAGCGCCGATGCAGACGGTAAGCGAGGCGGTCACGAAGCCGTTTACGAAGTTCTTGTCTTTGGCGTTTCCGGTTTTGCGTTTGAGCCATTCGCCAAAGCGTTCAAAGCGGGCTTCGATGTTGATAGCCTCGCCCACGACCGCTCCTAGCGTCAGACAAAGCACGACCGACAGGGTTTGTCCGCTGCCGAGCTTGCCGTCGGCAATGGACAGCATCCCCTCCATAGCGCCGGCGATCCCTATAAACAGCACGCTTATCCCGCACGCCACAGTCAGGCTCTCCTGAAACCGTTCCTTTAAGAAACGCCCGAACAGCAGCCCCAGAATGCCGCCTAAAACAATGCTCGCCGTATTGATCAAAGTTCCAAGTCCGATCACGGAAGTACCTCCAAAGTTATGTAAATGAAATATTCAATAAACAACAATCCCTTGTTTCGTCGACCCCGCGAGATTTTTCCGGCAAGAACAACAAATCCTTGTTTTGTCAACCCCGCGTCGTTTTTCACGGTTTCGCGCAGCGAAATTTCGGTCGCTCCGACCGAAAAGTGAAAAACGATGCTAGCAAAGAGCATTTTTAAAGCTGCAGCGCAGCTTTAAAAATGCCTTTGCGGTAATCTCAAAATGCCTCTTGCTTTGCAAGAGGCATTTTGAGTTACTGGCGGAAGCGGAGGGATTCGAACCCTCGGTACGTTGCCGTACAACTGATTTCGAGTCAGTCCCGTTATGACCACTTCGATA
>JAFLUD010000061.1 GCA_022508965.1 Oscillospiraceae bacterium | reverse complement strand
CCTCCGCGTAAGCGGAGAACCTGTCGGAAAAGTCGAAAGACTTTTTCGACAGACTAAGGGGGCATCTAGCCCCCCTTAAATTTATTCCTCCATCAGCCTTATAAGCGTCGGCAAAGCCTGCTCAAAATTCACGCCGTAGAACCGCCTGTCGGGATCCGCGGCAGTTTTTTTGACAGCCTCCTCGGTGAACCGAACGGCGATGTCGAGCGCGCGCGGAAAAGGCTTCTCGCGTACAAGGGCGGCGAGCATAGCCGAAGAAAAAATATCCCCCGTACCCATGCAAAACAGATCCTGCTTTTCGGTGAAAACATGGTGAAATCCCGCGCCGTCATAAGCCGAGCAGCCGATCTGCGAGCCTTTGGAAATGCCCGTGATAACGACAGCGCCCGCGCCCGTATCGGCGAGCTTTTTCAGCATCTCGCAGATGTCCGAGTCGCTCAGGCTCTCGCGGTAATCCTCCCCCAGCAGAAGAAACGCCTCCGTGAGATTCGGGGTGATAACGTCCGCCCGAGCGCACAGCCGCCGTATTTTCTGGGCATAGTCCGCCGTTATCTGCGAATACAGCATGCCGTTGTCGCCCATAACGGGGTCAACGAAAACAGGCGCGCCGTCTCTGCCAAACCTGTTAATGAAATCCTCCACAAAATCCATCTGTTCGATGCTCGCGATATAGCCCGTGTAAATCGCGTCAAACGTGATTCCAAGCTCCGAGAACTTGCTGCCGAAATTATGCAGATCGTCGGTAAGATCGCGGTTGTAATAGGTGGAAAATCCCGTGTGGTTAGAAAGCGCCGCCGTCGGCACGCCGCAGCATTCGATGCCCGCCGCCGAGATGATAGGCAGCGCCACGGAAAGGCTGCACCGCCCCACACAGGAGAAATCCTGAATAGTTGCAATACGTTTCATTATCAATATCCTTTTCAGTAGTATGATATAATTATAAATCCAAAAATCATTTTTGTCAAGGATAAAAACGCCTCCGTCGCATAAAATATTCTTAAAAATTTTTTGGGGGAATATTTGTGGAACAAATAGCGTTTTTCGACGCAAAGCCATACGATAAAGAGTGGTTTGACAGAATAAACAAGGACTTCGAGATACGGTATTACGAGGGACGCCTGCGCCCCGAGAACGCCAGGCTCGCCGAGGGCTGCAAAGCGGTGTGCGCGTTCGTAAACGACGTAGTGAACGCGAAAACGATAGAGATCTTATCCAAGCTCGGAACAGAGGTGATCCTGATGCGCTGCGCCGGCTACAACAACGTTGCGCTCAATGCAGCAAAGGACAAGCTCAAAGTGCTTACAGTGCCCGCCTATTCGCCGTATGCGGTAGCCGAGCACGCCATGGGACTTATCCTCGCGCTGAACCGCAAGATCCCGAAAGCGTATATCCGCACGCGCGACTTCAATTTCAGCTTAGTGGGACTCACCGGCTTCGATCTTCACGGAAAAACCGCGGGAATAATCGGCACAGGCCGCATAGGAAAGGTGTTTATAGATATCTGCCGCGGCTTCGGAATGGAGATAATTGCCCACGACCCAAACCCGCAGGACATCGAGGGAGTGCAGTTCGTCGAAAAGGAGGAGCTGTTCAAGCGCTCGGACATAATCTCGCTTCATTGCCCGCTCACCCGCGAAACGCGGTATATAATAGACGATGCCGCGATAGCGCTGATGAAGAAAAGCGCGCTGATAGTCAACACCTCGCGCGGACAGCTCATAGACACCGAGGCGTTGTTGTCCGCGCTGAACGAAAAGAGAATAGGCGGCGCGGCGCTTGACGTTTACGAGGAAGAAAGCGGATTGTTCTTCGAGGACAACTCCGACAAAATAGTCACCGACGAGGTGATATCGCTGCTTGTATCCCGCCCGAATGTGATAATCACCTCCCATCAGGCGTTTTTGACCGAGGAAGCCCTCCACAATATCGCCGAAGTGACCCTGCAAAACTTCAAGGATTATCTGGACGGCAAAGAGCTTGAAAACGAGGTAAAAGCCAAGGATTCTTGACAATTCCGAAAAAATATGCTAAAATAATTTTCGGACATTCAGACAATGGAGGAAAGACAGTGTACGAACTAATTCAAGTCGGCGAACACACCTATTATATCGCCAGCCCCACAAACGTCGGACTGTACGAATACAGCGGCAAATGCTGCCTGATAGACGGCGGAAGCGACAAAGACGCCGCGAAGAAGATACTAAAGCATATCGAGGGGAACAACTGGACGCTGGAGAAGGTAATCTGCACCCATTCCCACGCCGATCATACAGGCGGCTGCGCGACGTTGCGCGAGAGAACCGGCTGCGAGGTATACGCGCCCGGCGTCTGCGCGTCGATAGTGAAATACCCGTATTTAGAGCCTGTGTCGCTGTTCGGCGGCTACCCCGTAAAGGAGCTGCGCTCCAAATTCACGATGGCAAAGCCCTGCGAGTGTTCGGAGCTGACCGAATCAGCGCTCCCCGAGGGAATGGAGCTGACCCGCCTCGACGGACACGACTTCGAGCAGGTGGGGATCAAAACCCCCGACGGAGTGTGGTTTATAGCCGATTCCACCGTAAGCCCCGAAACGCTGGAAAAGTACAAAATAGCCTTTTTGTACGATATCGCAGAGCATCTTAACACGCTCGAAAAGCTGAAAACGCTGACGGGCAGGCTGTTCATACCCTCCCACAGCGAGCCTCTCGAGGAACTTTCCGAGCTTGCGCAAAAAAACATCGAGAACATCCATGAGGTCGCCGAAATAATCAAAGGCTATTGCAAAACGGGGCTGACCGTTGACGAGCTGATCGAAAAGCTGTTTGAGGAATTCGGCATAAAGCTGTATCTTATGCAGTACGGGCTTATCGGCTCGACTACGCGCGGCTATTTGTCGTGGCTAGCGTCTAAAGGCGAAGCCGAGTGCGTATACGAAGGCAGCAAATTGCTGTGGAAAACCACTTGACAACTGCCGAAAAAAGTGATATAATGACCATATTGACTGTGAGTATGTGTAAGTAGTACACCGAACAAGCGGTTCAGAGAGGAACGCCGGGGCTGAGAGCGTTCCACGCGGCGGGGTATGAATTTCAGCATAGGAGTCTCCGGCGAAAATCTTATGAGTTAAACCGGACGTACACGCCGCGTTAAGGCGTTTCGAGTGCGGAGCGAATTTGCTCCGAATTTGGGTGGTACCGCGGATTATTCCGTCCCATAGGCTCGTGTGATACGAAAGTACGCACGAATCGAGCATCTGCTTTTGGCTTCGTTCCACGCGCGGAACGAAGTACCAAAGGCGGCTCGCCTTTGGGGCGGATTTTTTATTTGCAAAGGAGAATCAAAAATGAAAGATTTCAGCGAGATCAAAGAACAGGTAAAAGCGAAGCTTGCGGAGGTCGCCGACAGCGAAAAGCTCTCGGATTTCTGGCAGACGTATTTAGGCAAAACGGGTGTGATATCGGGGCTGATGAAAGAGATGAAAAGCGTACCCCCCGAGGAAAAGCCGCTGTTCGGAAAAGCGGTAAACGACGTGCGCGAGTGGGCGCAGGAGCTGTACCGCACAAAACAGGCGGAGATCAAGGAATTCGAGCTGAAGCACCGTTACGAGCGCGAGGCGGTGGATGTTACCATGCCCGCCGCGGGAAGCACGCAGGGCAATCTCCACCCGATAACGCTGATAAAGCAGGAGATGATCGAGGTATTCGCGGGCATGGGCTTCGAGATATTTGAAGGCCCAGAGATCGAGGACGACGACCACAATTTCACGCGCCTGAACGTGCTTAAAGATCACCCCTCGCGCGATATGCAGGACACCTTCTGGCTTACCGACGATCTTCTTTTGAGGACTCACACCTCCCCGGGACAGATACGCACCATGGATATGAAAAAGCCGCCGATAAAGGTGCTCGTGCCGGGTAAAGTGTTCCGCTCGGACAGCGACGCGACGCATTCCCCTATGTTCTCGCAGTTGGAGGGACTTGTCGTAGATAAGGGAATAACCCTCTGCGACCTCCAGGGAATGCTCGACAGCTTCGTACAAAGCATCTTTTCCGACACCGCAAAAACGAGATTACGCCCGTCGTATTTTCCGTTTACGGAACCGTCGGTAGAGGTAGACGTAAGCTGCTTCGAGTGCGGCGGAAAGGGTTGCCCTTTGTGTAAGGGAACCGGCTGGATCGAGGTATTGGGCGGCGGAGTAGTCAATAAAAAGGTGCTCGAAAACTGCGACATAGACCCCGAAGAATATTCGGGCTTGGCGTTCGGAATAGGCATCGAGCGCATAGCCATGCTGAAATACGGCATTTCCCACATGGGAATGCTGTTTGAGAACAACCTTGATTTTCTGTCACAGTTCAAGGCGTAAGGGGGTATAAAAATGAAGATATTATTCAGTTGGTTAAAGGACTACGTTGATATAGACGTTCAGCCCGCGGCGCTGGTAGACAAGCTGTTCGGCACGGGCTTCGAGGTAGAGGAGATAACCTACCTCGGACAGGACATCGAGAAGGTAGTGGTAGGCGAGGTCACCTCTATCGAAAAATACGAGGGAACTCACTTGTACATCTGCCATGTAAACTGCGGAGAATATGGCGCGGATAACGTTATTCTGACGGGCGCTGACAACGTATTCAAGGGAGCTAAGGTCCCCGCTGCGGTAGTGGGAGCAAAGCTGCCCGGCGGCATCGAGATCGCCCCGCGCAAAATGCAGGACATGATGAGCTACGGAATGCTGTGCTCCGGCGGGGAACTCGGCATCGACGACAATTGGCAGCCGGGAGCCGAAGTCCACGGAATACTGATACTCCCCGACGACGCGAAAATCGGCGAGGATATCAAGAAAACTCTTGCGCTCGACGATTACCTTCTTGACATTTCGATAACGGCAAACCGCCCCGATTGCCAGTCGGTAGTGGGAATAGCCCGCGAGGTAGCCGCGTTCCTGAAAAAACCGCTCAAAGAGCCGGATTACAGCTACAATTGCACCGACAAGACCCACCCCGAGATAACAGTCACGGTAGTCGACAACGCACTGGAGCTTTGCCCGCGCTATCTCGGACACTACATCTATGACGTGCAGCACTTCGAGTCGCCTCAGTGGATGAAGCGCCGCCTGTCGGTATGCGGCTTCGGAGCGATCGACGCGATAGTTGACATCACAAACTATGTTTTGCTGGAAGTCGGACAGCCCATGCACGCCTACGATCTCGAGACGCTTGAGGGAAAATCCATCGTAGTTCGCCGCGCGAACGACGGCGAGACCATCACCACGCTTGACGAAAAGGAGCGCGTCCTCACCCCCGAAAACCTGCTTATCTGCGATAAGGCAAAGGGCGTAGGACTCGCGGGAATAATGGGCGGATTGAATTCCGAGATAGAAGCCCATACCAGCGAGATACTTCTCGAAGCCGCGAAATTTCGCCGCGACAGCGTTCGCAAGACCTCGCGAGCACTCGGACTTCACACCGACGCCGCCGCGCGCTTTGAAAAAGGCGTTGACGAGTACGGAGCCGAGTGCGGAATGGCACGCGCCTTAAATCTCGTGGAAACGCTCGGCGTAGCGAAGATCGGCGCGTCCCATTTTGACGTATCCGCCGGAGAATCCACCGAAAACCGCGTGTTCGACGTGACGGTATCGAAGGTGAATTCCGTTCTGGGAATAGAAGTCCCGCAGAATACCGTTGTGGAAATACTCAAGTCGCTGCAGTTCGGCGTTTCGGAGAACGGCGAAACGCTTACAATAACCGTTCCGCGCTGGAGAGCCGACGTCGAGAACTACCAGGACATCGCCGAGGAGGTCATCCGCGAGTACGGCTATTCTCACGTTGTCCCGACGTTTTTGGACAGCGCGAAGGTCACCAACGGCGGACTCAGCTTCCTGCAAAATAAAGAACTCAGCGTAAAGAAATTCCTCTGCACGCAGGGCTTTTACGAGATCCAGACGATCGCGATGTATTCCCGCCGCGAGCTGGATATGCTGATGCTTCCCGAAAACGCCCCCGAGCGCACCGCCGTAGAGCTTTTAAACCCCATCACCGACAATCTTTCCATAATGAGAACGGTAATGGCGCCGTGCATGATAAACGTGATCGCCGAGAACGTCAAGACCGACCACCCCGCAGGCCGCTTCTTCGAGCTTGCGAATGTTTACCTCCCGAAAACCCTGCCGCTTGATTCCGCGAATCCCCCCGAAGAACGCAAGATACTCTGCCTCGGAGCGTATGGCGCGAACGAGAGCTTCTTCACGCTGAAAGCGGCAGTCGAGGGACTTGCCGCGGTAAACGGACTGACGTTCCGCTTCGAGCGCGGAGAATGCAGTTATCTCCACCCGGGAATATGCGCGGACGTTTTCTGCAACGGCGTAAATATCGGACGCCTCGGGAAGCTGAAGTACGAGATAGTCGAGAGCCTCAACATCGCCGAGGGCAAAAAGACCGATCTCTCGATCTTCATAGCGGAGCTGAATTATTCCGCGCTGTCCGAGCTGTTCAAAGGCGAAATACGTTACACGCCCGACAGCGGCATGACGAAGGTAAAGCGCGACCTCTCGCTCGTAGTCGATAAGAAGACCCAGTGTATCGAGATCGAGGACTGCGTGAAGAATACAAGCAAAAAAGCCGCCGAAGTGCGCCTGATCGACAGCTTCGAGAGCGAAAAGCTCGGCTTCGGCAAAAAGAGCCTGACCTTCTCGATAACCTTCGCCGACCCCGCCGCGAACGTCACCGACGAGCTTGCCGACGCGGAAATGGAAACCATAGTACAAACCCTCGCCGACAATTTAGGCGCGATCCGCAGGTAGTTTGATAGGGATCAGTGATCAGAGGTTAGTTTTTTGAGGAATACCTCCCCCGAATAAATTTTTACCCCCGTGAGATACTATTAAAAAATATCTCATGGGGGTAACTAATATGTATTACACGTCAATAGAAAAGGTGATCGGCCGCGAAATATTGGATTCCCGCGGAAACCCGACGGTGCAGGCACAGGTGCATCTGGCTGACGGAAGCGTGGGGGTAGGCAACGCCCCAAGCGGCGCATCCACAGGCGAGTTTGAAGCGCATGAGCTGCGCGACGGCGACAACAGCCGCTATAACGGTAAAGGCACGCAAAAAGCCGCGGAAAACATCACAAACGCGATCGCTAAAGCCGTTTACGGACTGGACGCGCGCGACACCTACGCTGTGGACGCCGCGATGAAAAAAGCCGACGGCACGCCCGACAAATCCAACCTCGGCGCAAACGCCATTCTCGCGGTGTCAACAGCCGCAGCCCGAGCCGCCGCGAATTCGCTCGAATTGCCGCTTTACAGGTTTTTAGGCGGAACGCAGGGGAACACCCTCCCCGTCCCGATGATGAATATTCTGAACGGCGGAGCGCACGCCGCAAACACCGTCGACGTGCAGGAATTCATGATAATGCCCGTCGGCGCGAACAGCTTCAGAGAAGCGCTTCGGCAGTGCGCGGAGGTGTTCCATGCGCTCGCGGCATTGCTGAAATCTCGCGGCTTGTCCGCCACCGTAGGCGACGAGGGCGGCTTCGCACCCGATCTCGAAAGCGACGAGAAAGCTATCGAGTGCATTCTCGACGCCGTGGAAAAAGCCGGCTATAAAGCGGGCAGCGATTTTATGATAGCGCTGGACGCCGCATCGTCCGAGTGGAAAAGCGGCAAGCCCGGCGAGTACTTGCTGCCGAAATCCGGCGCGAAATTCACCTCCGACGAGCTTATCACCCACTGGGAGTCCCTCGCCGATAAATACCCGATAATCTCGATAGAGGACGCACTTGACGAAGAGGATTGGGACGGCTGGAGAACCCTCACCGAGCGGCTGGGAAAGCGCGTTCAGCTGGTAGGCGACGATCTTTTCGTCACCAACACCGAGCGCATATCCAAGGGAATAAAAAGCGCCTGCGCGAATTCCGTGCTGATAAAGCTCAATCAGATAGGCACCGTCTCCGAAACGCTGGAAGCTATCAAAACAGCCCACAAAGCGCATTACACCGCGATCTCATCACATCGTTCGGGCGAGACCGCCGACACCACGATAGCCGATCTGGCGGTGGCGTTGAACACCTGCCAGATAAAGACGGGCGCGCCCTCGCGTTCCGAGCGCGTAGAAAAATACAACCGCCTGCTTATCATCGAGGAGGAGCTCGGAGCGGCGGCGATATATCCGCAAATGAACGCGTTCAATGTGCGTAATATTACAAAACTGTAATATTACAATTATGTAATAATTGTTGACAGCCGCCGTTCGCAGTGATATAATGATATAAAATCATTGAAAACAGCGGAGGTCATTATGGAAAGAAAACCCTTAAATATTATTTTAACGGTGATCGCCGCTATTCTGGGAGTAACGGTCATAGCGGCTTTCGTTATCATAATTCCGGGCAAAATATCCGAGTACAAGGAAGAGCAGTCAAAGGATCCGTTTAAAATACCGCTTACGCAGACCGTTTCAAATGAAGGACTTTCCGAGTTTGAGCAAGGGCTGTTAAACAGGGATTTTTCCCATGACCTCGATGCCGACCGTGTTCCCGATGCCGGCGAAACTAAGCTCATACAGTTGCAAAAGAACGAAAGAGTAAATGGCAAATGGGAATATGGTTTGTGGACTTACAGAGTGATAACAGACGACATAGGCGGCTTTCGGGCAAACTTCTCCGATACTGACGCTTTAAGCTGTTCGGTAAACGGAAAATCGGCGGACATGACGGGAATAAAATGGTATATGTACAACTATAAGGAAGTGAGCATAGTGCTGACATTTCTGGAGGGCAGTGAAACCGCCGTAAAAAGAATAAAAGCTTACGGCAGCGGGGAGTATATTCCCGCCGTATACGCCGTCCCCGACAGCGGCAGGCTCGTAGAAGCCGCGTATATATTCCGCCTACATTCCGGCGGGGAGTTAGCTGATGACAACGAGATCATTGTAGTTCACGTCGTAGACGAGGATTACGCGCGCTCCGAGCGGTATCGGGAAAACGCCTATGCAAATTTGATCGACGGTTATGAGTATGTTAACTCGGCAAAATCTTCGCAGCAATAAAAATTTTTTTAAAAACCCCTTGACAAACCCGCCCGAATATTGTATAATACTAGAGTAAAGCAGAGCCACCACACTCTCACCCGCCGACGGGGGGCGCGTTTTAAGGGCTGGGCGTTGACAAAACCCCGATCCCAAATCGCACTTCATGGCAGTCAGGCGCGGTTGTTTAATGTGAATATTCCCGAAAAGGATTATTATGTTAAGCGTGAGTAGTGTGCTCGCGCTTATTTTATTATTTCAAGGAAAGGCGGTGCTTCAAAATCGCAACGAAAGAACAGCTCATCAATGAGGACATTCGAGAGAAAGAGGTCAGAGTGATCGGAAGCGACGGCACACAGTTAGGTATAATGTCGTCGGCGGAAGCTCTGGAAAAGGCAGAAGAAGCGGATCTTGATCTGGTAATGATCTCTCCGACGGCAACTCCGCCGGTATGCCGAATAATGGATTACGGAAAGTATCGGTTCGAGCAGACCAAGCGTGAGAAGGAAGCGAGAAAGAACCAGAAGACAGCGGATGTAAAAGAGATCAAGATGTCTCTGAACATCGACACCAACGACTTCAATATCAAGGTGAAAAGCGCGATCAAGTTCCTGCAAAACGGTGACAAGGTAAAGGTAACCGTGCGTTTCAGAAGAATGCGCGAGCTGTCGCACGTCAATCTCGGAGAAGAACTGATGAAGCGGTTCATGGATGCGGTAGCGGAGTACGGAACATCCGACAAGCCCTCAAAGCTGGAGGGACGCAATTACGCCGTAGTACTGAGTCCGAAGAAATAATGAGCGCGTCGGCGCACTTTGAAGAACATTGAGGAGGAAAAGAAAGATGCCTAAGATTAAAACACACAGCGGCGCGAAAAAGCGCTTCAAGCTTACCGGAACCGGCAAGGTAAAGATGCAGCACTGCAACAAGCGTCACATACTTACCAAGAAG
>JAFLUD010000060.1 GCA_022508965.1 Oscillospiraceae bacterium | reverse complement strand
GCGCGGTGGTATCCATCACCATCGACAACGCCATCGCTATCCACGACATAAAGCTGGTCCAGGGCGACGAGCGTATGTTTGTGGCAATGCCCTCTCGCCGCGAGGACAGCGGTATCTTCCGCGACATCATCCACCCGATATCCTCAAACGTCCGCGAGGAGATCGAGGAGAAGATCCTCGACGCGTACAAAAACTACGTTCAGTGACCAGTAAGCAGGCTTGTTTTGAGGATCGCTATCTGCGTTTTCGCGTCGGCGATCTCGTTTTTCATTATCATCTCTACCGCTTTTTCGAGCGGTATTTTTTCTATCTCGAGGAACTCGTCCTCATCGAGACTCTGCGCGCCGTCATGCAGTCCGCGCGCCAGGTACATATGAATTACCTCGGTGTCGTAAGCGGGCGTGGGAACGAGGTTTCCGAGATACTCGAAGCTGTCGCAGGTGCAGCCTGTTTCTTCTTTCAGCTCGCGCAGTCCGCAGGCGCGGTGATCCTCGCCGTATTCCAGCTTGCCCGCGGGAATTTCCAGCATCACGCGCCCGTGCGGATAGCGGAACTGCCGCACAAAAAGCACGTTGCCCTCGCTGTCCAGCGGCACCACGCAAACGCCCCCGGGGTGTTTTACCACCTCGCGGAACGCCTGCCCGCCGTTTTCAAGCTCCACGGTGTCCAAAAACAACTTTACTATTTTTCCGTCGTATTTCTGCTCGCTGCCGAGCGTTTTTTCCTCTAAGTGCATTTTATTCTCCTTCGCTTTCCGAAGCGCTTTCTTCCGCCGGATCGTTTTCGGTATCTTCCGGATTTTCGGGGAATTCGGGCTGCCGATCTTCAGAATTTTCCGTATTTTCGGGGAACTCTTCCTCCTCGTCCTCGGAAAGGTCGAATTCGATCTTCAAGCCGTATTCCCTTTCGGTAAGCTGCCTGATATAGGAGCCGTGAGCCTTTACCTCTCCCGACTGGTCGCCGTCATACAGATGAACGAACGGGCGGGCTTTTTGGCGGAGTATTACCACAACCACAACCAGATAAACCGCAAACAATATCAGCCCCGCGACGCTTAAGATCACGCCAAGCCTCAGCCCCGGAGTTTCATAGGTGAAAGAGATCTCAGCAAGCCCCGCGGGAACGCGTATCGCGCAAAGTCCGCCGTTTATCTTCTCCACCTCGACCGGTTCTTCGTTTACGGTAGCCGACCAGCCCTTGCAGTACGGCACGGAAAAGCACACCAGCTTGTCGGCGTTGTAATAGCTCGACGCGGTGAAGCCCTCGCGGTTTATCGAGAAATGATTTACGCCGCCCAAAATGCGCGCGTGGGCGTCTCGTTCAAACTGCGCCTGGGAGATGACTCCCGCGAAATCGGGATCCTCGTGCTCCAGAATATCGGAATACTTTTCGATCTGCTCGTCGGTGAGTATCGCCGCGCGAACCATCAGGTTGTCCACCTTTTTGTTGCCCTTAGCCTCCTCGACCGTGTAATAGCTGTCGTAAGAAAATCCCATGGGAAGCGCGAAATCGGTCTTGTAGATATCGTATTCCCCTTGAGTTTCCATATAGTCGTAGATCGCGAGCTTTAAAAGCGCGTCGTCGCGGTCTTTGATATCCGTGTCGGTGGGGAACATGATATACTTCACCCTTGCCAGCGCCCTAAGCGCGTAGCGTGTGTCGTCGGGCGCGGAATTCACCGTGCGTTTTATTCCCATAAGCTCGTAAAAATCGAACGTCGAGCCGGGAATTATACTGGTGAAGCTCTTGAGTGAGCTCATTCCCCAGAGCATATTTACGTTATTGGTCTCGCCGTGTCCCTCGATTCGGTAGAAATCGGGGTCGTCTATCGAGAACTTTGCGTCCACAACGCGGTTGTATCTGTTTACGCTCGGTCCTATCATTCTGCCATAGCCGATGAAATAATACCCCAGCAGCAGCGAGCACAGCACCGTCACCGCCGTAACGCGTTTTGAGAATACATAAGAATTCGCAGTCTTTCGGTATCTGATAAACAGCCAGAGTATTATCAGAAACGCGATCGCTATCGCTATCTGAACATACACCGCGGGTTCTATGCGGGTCTTTTCGTCGGTCATGAGGAAACGCGGCAGGAGGGTCTTCACCTTTTCGCCGGTGACCTCGTCCTCGGTCTCGCGGGTGAACGGCGCCAAGACAGCGAGCGTTCCCATTACGCCGACCGCGACCGCGCACGCCTTCATTCCGAAGCGCAGGTCGAATTCCTCATGCTCTAAAGCGTACACCGTCGCTAAGCAGCAGATAAGCTCCGGCATATAGAACCAGCGCGTATAGAAGTTGTTGTTGAACATCGTAAACGAGGCGTTAAGTCCCGGAACAAACGCCATAAACACGCAAATAGGTATCAGCACGCGCGCCCAGTGACCCTTAGCGCCCTTGATAAACGCCAGCACTCCCGCCATCGAGAACAGCGGCAGATACAGCGCCACCGAAGACCATTTCGCGTCCGCCTCGTAGAACATAGAATTCCGGGCGGAGATCTCGGGCGGGAAGAACATACTCTCCAATATCAGCCCGTAGCGCTGCTCCTTTGCGTAGAACAGGAAGTCCCAGTCGGTGAGTATCTTCGTCGAACGCGGCACGTCCAATACCTGATATATCGACGGCAAAAACAGCACGCACGCTATCATTACTCCAACAACGCTCTCAAACGCCAGGCACAAAAAGTCCCTTGCGCGAACGGAAAAACGCTTGTCCATAGCGAATCGGCAGAAGAAATAGATCACCAGGAACACACATTCCCCGATAAAGAAAAAATAGTTCGCCAGAGCATTCAGCGCTACCGCCAGCGCAAACACGCCGCGGCGCTTGTTTACCACAGCTTCCTCAAGCGCAACAAGCAGCAGCGGGAACCAGATTATCGCGTCCTGAAACTGGAAGAACACGTTGTAAAGATTGAAGCTGGAAAACGCGTAGAGTATACCGCCCAGCAGCGCGTACTGCGGCTTGGTCACGAAGCGTCTTATATAGATGAACGCAAACAGCGAAAACATCGCGAATTTCACGCACAGCAGAGGCGCCATAAGATACTGCGACCATGCCGCGGGAAACAGCGTCATAAACCAGAAAAACGGGCTTCCCAGGGTATAGTAGGTGTAGCTTCCGACGAAGTTCGCGCCGAGATCGGTGTGCCAGTCCCAGCCGAGCGTTCCGTCGTGAACAGCCTGCACGCACATCTTGAAAAACGGTATCTGCTGGGCGTTGTAGTCGCCGTAGAATATAAAGTAGCCCTTGTCGGCGATCACAAACGGCGCAAACATCACGACCGCCATCAGCAAAGCGACAAAGAACGCTTTTTGGTAGTATTTTTTCTCTTGCTTGAACATAATTCCTCCGATTTTAGAACTTGTTCTCATAACCGCTCAACGCCCGTCTTTCGGCTGATTTTCCGCATAACTTCGTTGAAAATTCTTGAAGTACACAAAGTACGTCTGCGAATTTTCGCCTCGTTCTGCGAAAAATCCGCTTCGAAATCCGTGCATTTCGGGCTATGAGAACAAGTTCTTTTTTGCTGAGAATATTTTTACATTTTTTCGGGAGCGTCTATTTTTAGTAGTGTAAGAACGTTCTTGATAACGGTTTTGGAAGCCGCGCACAGCGCAAGACGCGAGAGCTTTACGTTCTCCTCGGCGTCCTTTATCGGGCAGGAATCGTAAAACTTATGATATATCTGAGCCAGCTCGTAGATATATTTTGTGAGCTTGAACGGGCTGTATTCCTCGGCGGCTTCGTTGATAAGCTCGGGGTATTCCGCGATCTTACGGATAAGCGCAAGCTCGGCTTCCTCGGAGAAGCTCACATCTTTGCCCTCGTACTTCACGCCGTCCTCTGCCATTTTTTCGAGAATTCGGCAGATGCGCGCGTGGGCGTACTGAACATAGAATACGGGATTCTTGGAGCTTTCCTCGACAGCCAGGTCAAGGTCGAAATCGAGGTGGGTATTCGCGTCGCGGAGATTGAAGAAGAACCGCGCGTTGTCGATGGGCACCTCGTCCAGCAGAGTGGTGAGCGTTATCGCTTTTCCCGAGCGCTTTGAGAGCTTTACCTGAACGCCGTCGCGAACCAGCATCACCATCTGGCAGATGACTGCGTCGAGGCGCGATTCGTCAAGTCCCATTGCCTTAAGGCAGACTCTCATGCGCTTTACATAGCCGTGGTGATCGGCTCCGAGAACGTCGATGGCACGGTCGTAGCCGCGCGTTACCAGCTTGTTGTAGTGGTACGCGATATCGGGAACAATGTAGGTGGGGAAGCCGTTTGAGCGCACGAGCACGAAATCCTGTTCGCCGCCGAGCTCGGTCGCTTTGAGCCAAAGCGCTCCGTCCTGCTCGTAGGTGTGTCCGCCCTTTTTCAGGTGCTCGATAACGTCAGCCACCGCGCCGCTCTCGTGAAGAGAGGATTCCTTAAACCAATTGTCGTACTTTATCCTGTATTTCAGCAGGTCGGTTTCCAGGCGCGCCTCGTTTATAGGAAGCGCGTATTCGATAAGCGCTTTCTTACGCTCCTCTTCGGGCTTGTCCGCAAGGGCTGCGCCGTTTATGTCATAGTAATTCTTCGCGTGCTCGATTATATCCTGTCCGAGATACACGTCCTCGGGCATGGGGAAGGTCTCGGTATCGTTAAAGACTGCCTCGGTGAAGGCTTCCGTTTCGGGAAATTTCTCCGCAGTCTTCTGCCCTGCCTCGCTGCAAATCTGCATATACCGCAGCGACAGCGAGTTTCCGAACTTGTCCACCTGATTTCCCGCGTCGTTGATATAGAACTCGCGGTCTGCCCGATAGCCCGCCGCCGTCAGCAGCGACGCCAGACAGTCGCCGATCGCTCCGCCGCGCGCGTTTCCTATGTGCATGGGTCCTGTGGGATTCGCAGAAACGAATTCCACCAATACGCGCTTGCCTTTGCCGAGGTCGGTCTTGCCGTAATCATCGCCGAGCGAGAGGGTGTTGGCAACAACATTTGAAAACCAGTTCCCCCCCAAAAAGAAATTCAGAAATCCCGGACCCGCGACCTCGATCTTATCGAAGCTCGTCCCGTAAAGCTCGGCGGCGTCAACTATCTGCTGCGCCAGCGCGCGGGGATTGGTTTTCAATACCTTTGCGGAGACCAGCGCGGCGTTCGCGGAAAAATCTCCGTGCGCCGAGTCCTGCGGGATGGTCACCTGAAACACGGGCAGCGGCTCGGCGGGGATAGCTCCCTCGCCTACCAGCCGCCCGAGCGCGTTCATAATTATCTCCTTTATCTCGGATTTTGCGTCCTTTACCGCGTTGTAATACATTCCTTTATGTTCCTTTCCTACTGCTTTTGTATTCTTATTTTTATCTCATTTTCGGTCATCAGACCCGCGTTTACGTCCACGGAATATCTAAGAAGGATCTCTCCCCCGTCGGAGTTCAGATTCTGCTTCATAAGCGAGGTGGTGATCCCCACCATACAGTCGCCGTACTCGGTGCCGTAATGGCAATAGTGCCGCACTCCGTTCTCAAAAACCAGCCCGGTAAACGTCGAACCGGTGCGCGTCATCGACAGCATATTGTCGTCGACTTTAAGCTGCGCGTGGCTGCCCTCATAGCCCGTCGCCTCGCTCTCGTCGTAGTCGATGTAATACGAGCCGTCGTGAAACCTAAACTCGCCGCGCGTATACAGCTCCGACTCGTCGGTTATCCCGTCGGCGGTCTGCTTTATCTTCAAGGTTATAGAACAATTCTCCATTTTATACTCCTTAAAATATTTTCCACTATCCACTGTCAACTGTATCATCCTTCGCCGCTTCGCTCGAGGGCAAGCTGAATGAGCCTGTCGAGAAGCGCGGGATAGGGGATCCCCATATTCTCCATGAGCTTTGGGTACATACTTATCGGGGTGAATCCCGGGATAGTGTTTATTTCGTTGAGGACTATGTCGTTTTCGGTAACGAAAAAATCCACTCTCGAAAATCCGCCGCAGCCGCAGGCGGTGTACGCCTTTTTGGCGATCTCGCGCAGGCGGTTCATCTCGTCCTCGGAAATCTTCGCGGGGATATCCAGGACTGACGTTCCGAGCTTGTATTTTGCGTCGTAGTCGTAGAACTCCTCGGCGGGAGTTATCTGCCCCGGAACCGACGCTATGAGATTATCGCCGTTTCCGAGAACCGCGCACTCTACCTCTTTTCCGATGACCTCGCATTCCACAACGACCTTGTTTCCGTGCGCGAACGCTACCTTGAGACCGTTCTTGAGCGCCTCGCGGGAAGCCGCGCGGGATACGCCCACAGACGAACCGGCGCAGGCGGGCTTTACATACACGGGATAGCCGAGCTTGCTTTCGACGTCCTCGCAGATCTTCTCGATGTCGCTTAGGCTCTCGTGGCGTATGGTGAGATATTTCGCGGTCTTGATACCCGCGGAATCAAGCACGGTGTGGGTGAGAGATTTGTCCATGCAGACGGCGCTTCCCGTCATATCGCAGCCGACAAACGGAAGTCCCGAAAGCTGACACAGTCCCTGAACGGTGCCGTCCTCGCCGTTTGCGCCGTGAAGCACGGGGAAAACCACGTCCACCTTTCTGAGGAACACGTCGTTCTCACCGATAATGATGATCCCCTTATGCACCGAGTCGGGACTTAAGATCGCGGTACTGCAGTCGGGGTCGTTTTCCCACTCGCCTGTTTTAATGTACTCATACTCGCCGGGATAATACATCCAGTGTCCTTTTTTCGTGATGCCGATGCATATTACATCGTACTTCTCGGCGGGAATATTCGTAAGCACGGAATACGCCGATATCAGCGATATCTCATGCTCGCTGGATACGCCGCCGAACAACACCGCTACTTTCTTTTTTGCCATTGTCGTTACCCCCTGTTGCGCCACACTCTGTTTTCAACTGTTTTTGAGGAATTGCCTTTACAATTCCCATTACATAATTTCTCAATTTACATTATACCATAAATTCAACTATTTTTCAAGTGGAATTTGCGCGGTTCTCCGTAAATAAAACCGCAAACTCCGCCAAAATGCGGCGGGAAATCGGAAAATGCGAGCCGAAGAAAAAAATATCGTCATTTTTCACTAAAGTTGTTGACAATGAGATTTAAATGTGTTACAATATAACATATATTTAATATTTATAAGGAGAATTATTATGTCACTGTTGGTTACGGGAGGAACGGGCTTTATCGGCTCGCATACCTGCGTGGAATTGCTGAATGCGGGCGAGGACATCGTAGTGATGGATAATTTTTACAGCTCCAGACCCGAGACGCTTGACGGAATCCGCAAGATCACGGGAAAGGATTTCAAGTTCTACGAGGCGGATCTTCTGGATATGCCCGCTATCGACCGCATTTTCGACGAGAACGATATCGAGCAGGTCATCCATTTCGCGGGGTATAAGTGCGTTTCCGAGAGCGTGAAAATGCCGCTGGTGTATTATTCCAACAACCTGCGCGGCACCTTCAATATCCTCGAGACTATGAAAAAATACGGCTGCACGAAGTTTGTTTTCAGCTCTTCGGCGGACGTTTACAGCGCGTCGGAGCAGTCTCCGCTTCGCGAGGACTGCGCTCTGAAGCCGAATAATCCCTACGCTTCCACAAAGCTGGTGATCGAAAATCTCTGCCGCGAAATGTACGCCGCGGACAACAAGTGGACTGTGGTGATCCTGCGGTATTTCAATGTTGCGGGAGCGCATGAGAGCGGTCTTATCGGCGAGGAGCCCGTAAAATACCCCAGAAGCATTCTGTCGGAGGTATTGGCTAAGGCGATCGGCGCTGTCGACGCTCCTAAGGTCGACGGGGAGTTCTCGGTGAGCGATTATATCCACGTTGCCGATCTCGCGCGCGGACACGTCGCGGCTGTAAAAAAGGCGCGCGAGCTTCAAAACGGCTGCCGCGCGTATAATCTCGGCACCGGAAAGAGCGTTTCGGACAGCGAGCTTTTAAGCGTTTTCCAGCGCGTAAACGGCATTGATCTGGGAATTTCCGCCGCCGAAAATCCCGCGGGCAGCGTCCGCTATCTCGACCCGTCTCTCGCCGAAAAGGAGCTTGGCTGGAAGGCTCTGCTCGGCATAGAGGAAATGTGCCGCGACGCGTGGAATTACCGTAAAAACGAGAACTAAGCCCGGTAAGAGAGGAGAATTTAATGGCGATAATTTATTATGCCGTGGCTTTCGGGGTGTCTGTTATTCTGACGCTGATACATGTGTTCTTCTATCATCGGCATTATGATATCCACATAACGCTTACCTTTGTGCTGGTGGCGCTCAGCAATCTCGGATTTCTGATGATAAGCCAGAGCCGCAGCGTTGAAGCCGCGCTGCTTGGAAACATAATCGTATACATCGGCGGATGTTATCTTATTCTGATGATAACGCTGGTAGTTTTCAGCCTGTGCGATATCAGGCTTAACCGTTACATAAAAATGCTGCTGTATGTTATTGCGACGGTGGTTTTTTTCTTTACGCTTCAGATCGGCAGAAACGAGCTGTATTACGTCAGCGCGGAGATCTACTCCGAGTACGGCGCGACTGTTATTCAAAAGGAATACGGCGTTCTTCATATATTCTACTATATTATGGTGATCGCTTATTTTTTGATGGGCCTTGTGGCTGTGTTTATCGGCGTATTCAAGAAGAACCAGGTGTCCAACCGTTTTATAGTGCTGCTGGCTTTGCCGGAGGCGTTTTGTATCTTAAGCTTCTTCGGCGGAAGAAAGCTCTTCCCCGCTGTCGAGCTGGTTCCGCTGGCATACGATCTGGCGCTTATCGTGTATCTTATCATCACGCACAAGCTCGTGCTGTACAATCTCCCCGACACGGTCATTGAAACGGTCGTTCAAAACGGCGACACGGGCTATATCTCCTTCGATTTTAAGCTGAAATATCTCGGCAGCAACGAAACGGCAAAGGGAATTTTCCCCGAGCTTAACGATCTTACCGTTGATAAGCCCATAAACGGCTATAATCTCAACGACACCCTTCTTGATTGGCTGGAGGATTTTATCGACGACAATTCCAACGACAAGGCGTTCCACAAAAAAGACGACCGCATCTATCTTGTGAACATCGGATATCTATACGACGGCAGGCGCAGGCGCGGGTATCAGATGTACATTACCGACGACACGAAAAATCAGCAGTACATCGCCCTGCTCGACAAATTCAATACCGAGCTTAAGGCGGAGGTGGAACAGAAAACCGCGCATATCGTTGAAATGCACGACAACCTGATCCTCAGTATGGCGGTGATGGTCGAAAGCCGCGACAATTCCACGGGCGGTCATATCAAGAGAACCAGCGAGTGCGTGCGGCTGTTGGTCGACGAAATGCGGCGCGGCGGCGAATTTGATCTCAGCGATCAGTTCTGCAAAAACATCATAAAAGCGGCGCCTATGCACGATCTCGGAAAGGTCGCCGTTGACGACGCAGTCCTCAGAAAGCCCGGGCGTTTTACCGACGAGGAGTTCGCCATCATGAAAACTCACGCCGCCGAGGGCGCGAAGATCGTTCACGAGATACTTAAAGGCACCGACGACGAGGAATTCCACAAACTCGCCGAGAACGTCGCGCACTACCACCACGAGCGCTGGGACGGCTCCGGTTATCCCGAGGGTCTCAAGGGCGAGCAGATCCCGCTTGAAGCGAGGATAATGGCGATCGCCGACGTGTACGACGCGCTCGTCAGCAAGCGTGTCTACAAAGAGAGTATGTCCTTTGAGAAAGCGGATCAGATAATCATGGAGGGCATGGGAAAGCATTTCGACAAGCGCTTGGAAGCCTACTACGTCGCTGCACGCCCGAAGCTCGAGCAATATTACAGGGAAATTGAATAAAACAACCCCTAAGCGGTAGCCAACTGCTTAGGGGTTGTTTGTTGCTGTTTTTGATTTGTGGATTGCCCGTCATATTTTGGTAATGTCAGCGGAAAGGCTGACGACGGATTGCGGGGGGAACACCCTTCGGGGAAAGGGGGAAAGACAAAAAGCCGGACAAAAAG
>JAFLUD010000006.1 GCA_022508965.1 Oscillospiraceae bacterium | reverse complement strand
GAACGTTGTCCTCAATAAGCGAGATAGTCCCGTGCTTAAGCTCGCCCGCCGCGTATGCCTCCGAGTGGATGTAGGTGATCTCCTTCAGCTTCAGCGAAGCCTCCAGCGAAAGCGCGTAGTCAAAGCCCCTGCCGATGAAGAACAGCGTCTCTACGTTTACCAGTTGCGACGCGATGAATTGACACTCGTCCTTGTTTCTGAGAATTTCCTCAATAGCCGCGGGAGCCTTGTAAAGCTGCTCGGTAAGGCGCTTCATCTCGTCCTCGAGAATGATCCCCCTCGCAAACGCAAACCGAAACGCCAGCAGATACAGCGAAGCCACCTGCACGGAATACGCTTTTGTGGAAGCCACCGCGATCTCGGGACCCGCAGGCGTGTGGATACACATATCCGCCTCGCGCGCGATAGCCGAGTATTTCACGTTTACGATAGCGAGGGTCTTCGCGCCGCGCGACTTCGCAAGCTCCAACCCCGCCTTGGTATCGGCGGTCTCGCCCGATTGAGAAACAACGATAACCAGATCGTTCTCGCCGACGATCGGCTCCATATAGCGGAATTCGCTCGCGACCTCGACCGTAACCGGCACTCTCGCCAGCTTCTCGATAGCGTATCTCGCCACGATCCCCGCGTGCATAGCCGTGCCGCACGCCACCACAAACACCCTCGAAAACCCGCGCATCATCTCGTCCGAAAGCCCGATGTCCTCAAAATCCGGCACGCCGTTTTTCACGATGCTGTCCAGCGTCTTGCGAACTACCGTCGGCTGCTCGTGGATCTCCTTGAGCATATAGTGCGGAAAACCGCACTTCTGCGCCTGCTCGACGTCCCATTCCGCGGTCTGAACTTCTTTTTTTATGGGAATCCCGTGTACGTCAAAAAATTCCGCCCCGGAGTTATCCATGCAGACGATCTCGTCGTCGTCGAGGATTATGTAGTTTTTGGTGAATTTAAGGAACGCGGGAATATCGCTCGCGATAAAATATTCTCCCTCGCCCTTTCCGACAATAAGCGGCGAGCCCTTGCGGACTGCGTAAACTCTGTCGGGGAAATCTTTAAAGAGGATTCCCAGCGCAAAGCTCCCGTGAAGCTCGCGCACCGTTTCCATGATAGCCCTCAGCGGATTGCGCTCCGAGTAGTAATAATCCAGCAGACACGCCACGATCTCGCTGTCGGTCTGACTTAAGAAATTATACCCCTTTTCCGTGAGGAATTCCTTAAGCTGGGCGTAGTTTTCGATAATTCCGTTGTGAACGATAGTCACCCGCCCGTTAGAATGCGGGTGCGAATTCACATCCGACGGCTCTCCGTGCGTAGCCCAGCGCGTATGCCCGATACCGCAAAAGCCCTGGGGCTTGCCGTCTCTTGCGAGCTTTTCGGTCATAGCCTTCAGCTTTCCGCGCGTTTTTACGGTTTTTATTTCGTTATTTTCAAAAACCGCGATCCCCGCGCTGTCATAGCCGCGGTATTCCAGCTTTTCCAAGCCGTCCATTAAAACGTCCGAGCAGTCTCTTTTTCCGATGTAACCGACAATTCCGCACATAACAAAATCCCCCTTTTGGCAGTTGACAGTGGACAGTGGAAAGTGGACAGTATTTAGTCCACTTAAAAGTATATTCCCCTATATTTTGATTATACCACAATTTTTTGGGAATGTCAACAAAAACCGCGAATTAACGATACGGAAATTAGGCGGCTTATCGCAAGCCTAAAAAATGCTCCCGGATTTCTCCGGGAGCAAAATAATGGGGAGTGTATATCAATACCAAATCGTAAAGGTATCGCCGTATTTTTCAGCACCCTCGGCAAGCGCCGACAAGAGCTTCGCGTCCGTAATGTTCTCGCCGTTCGGATAATACGCATAACCGCCGTTATCGTCAGGCAGAATTATAGTGCCGATTCCGCCCCACGCGTCGTCGTGTCTCAGCAAAACACCGTGGTCCAAGTCTGAAAGCCCTGCCATCTTATAGTCTCCGGCATCCCACTCGGTAACGATAAGCTCTTCAACCACAACGTCCTCATAAGCGGGCGACAGGTGAACGTCCTCGGGATCGCTGATAACTCCCTTTTCGGGATTAAGGAAAGGATTTTCCCTCTGAGCCTCTGCAATGTTATTGCGAATCTCTTGGAACTCCTCGGTATAGCTGTTCTTCTCCGCCAGCTCGTCTCTTATCTGCTCTCTTGTGAGAATGGTGCTTGCCGCCCCCACAACGCCCACCGTTCCGACAACCGCCGCCACGGCAGCGATGATGAAAGTGCGTATAGTTTTGGTCTTCATAATATTTTCCTCCTTGTTAGAATGTTTTTGCGGCGAATTGTCCGCAACTCTTTTCTGCAGAGCGGACTTAATTTTTTCGGACTGTGATGCTGAAATGATTTCGGGATCTTGAAGCTCGCACTTGTCAAAAAATTCCTCAAACATAATCAAACCCCCTCTGCGTGAGATAGTCTTTCAGCTTTTCGCGGGTACGCGACAGCTTGCTTCGCGCGGTGTTTTCGTTTATTCCCATAGCCCGGGCGATGTCGGCGGTTTTCTCGCCGTAAAAAAAGAACCTCAAAAACACCTCGCGCTCGTCCTCGGAGATCGCAGCAAGCGCCTTTTGAAGGCACTCCATCATCTCGTGAAGCTCTGCGGTCTTCTCCACCGTAAGCCCCGACGCGATCTCCAAATCCTCTATATTTTCAAAGGGAACCCTCCGTGACCTAAGACGGTTTTTGACGGCATTCTTCGCGCACACCGAAAGATAGGGTTTAAGCCCGAAGCTCTCGTCGAGATTATCGCGGTGAAGCCACAGCTGCCAGAACACGTCCGAGCAAAGCTCCTCGATATCCTGCGCCGACAAAGCCCCTCCCGCGAAATTGCGGATAACCGTTAAAACATACCCCGAATACCCCTCGGCAATTTTATATAGAACGCTCTCGCCGCCGTTTTTCAGCTCGGCGGTCAAATCCTTCTCCGTCAACAGTATTCCCCCCGATACCGGGCGTTAGATCGCCCGTTGTTGCGCAACCGAAAGAACCCTTTCACTTGCATATACACCCGCGAATGAAAATTGTTGCAAAAAAAATTGCGCCCAAAGAAAAATTTCTCTGAACGCAATGTTTATTTTATTTGGAACTAATTTGAGCAAGCTCCTCGTCCTCGCGCTTGATATCGGCAGCGTGGCTCTTTTCGGTAGCCTTGTTGTACGAGAGCATGGGAGCAACGTCCTCGTGCTTGATGCGGCGCTTGACGTAGTTGTTCGTGATCTTAACGACCATCGGCAGCAGCGACAGCACGCCTATAAGGTTGGGAACCATCATCAGCCCGTTGAAGGTATCCGAGATATCCCAGGCAAGCGACGATGTCATGACAGCGCCCGAGATCATCATAAGCACGAAGAACACCTTATAGCCCTTCGCCGCCTTAACTCCGAACAGATATTCAAAGGACTTCGAGCCGTAGTGCGACCAGCCGACAACCGTCGTAAACGCAAACAGCAGAATAGCCAGCGAAACGAAGATGCTTCCCGCCGGACCGAACAGATTCCCGAACGAATCCGCAACCAGCGTAGCGTCGTTAGTGCCCTCCATCGCAAGACCCGTTTCAAGGTCGATTTTTCCGGAGGCAAGAACCACCAGCGCGGTCATAGTGCAGACAACCATAGTATCCGCAAAAACCTCGAAGATTCCCCACATACCCTGCTTTACAGGCTCGCGAACGTTGGAAGCGCTGTGAACCATAACCGACGAACCGAGACCCGCCTCGTTTGAGAACACTCCGCGCTTGCAGCCCTGCGTGATGACAGTTTTGATAGTGACGCCCACAGCGCCGCCCGCAACAGCCTTAATGCCGAACGCGAACTTAAAGATCGCCGCGAAATATGTACCGATCTCCGTAACGTGCGCGAAAATGATGATAAGACAGCCCAGAACATACAGGACAGCCATAAACGGCACAACTCTCTCGGCAAACGACGCAATGCGCTTCAGACCGCCGAGGATGATAAGCCCGCCCAGGATCATCAGCAGCACGCCGATGATAACGCTCGTCCACTTGACCTCGCCGAAAGCGAAGCCGAGGTTGACGTTTTTGAGAATAGCGGAATCAAGGTTGATAACGATCTTGTTGATCTGCCCCATGTTTCCGATGCCGAAGCTCGCCAGCACCGCAAACACCGAGAACAGCGCCGCGAAAAACCGCCCGATATACTTACAGCCCTTATAGCGTCCTAAGCCGTCGCGCAGATAGTACATCGCGCCGCCGCTCCATTCGCCCTCGGAATTCTTGCGGCGGTAGTAGATACCGAGAACGTTCTCGGAAAAGTTCGTCATCATTCCGAAGAACGCCGCGATCCACATCCAGAACACCGCTCCCGGACCTCCGACCACAATAGCCGAAGCCACGCCCGCGATGTTGCCGGTGCCGATAGTAGCCGCAAGCGCCGTACAAAGCGCCTGGAACTGCGACACCGAGCCGCTTTCCTTGTTCTTGCGGACCTTGCTTTTCCTAGAGAACATACCCCCTACGGTATTCATCCACCATTCCTTAATATGAATGATCTGAAAGAACTTAGTAGAAGCGGTCAGAATGATGCCCGCGCCGATAAGCAGAACCAAGCCGAGATTTGTCCAGACGAAGCCGTTGATAGCGTCGTTCACCTCGGTGATCTTATCAAGGAACGAGGAGCCTCCTGCCGCCGAAGCGGCAAAAATCAATCTCGAAAAATCCATAACAATCACTCCAAAAAATAAATCTATATAATTGTAACACATTTTCGAGATCATTTCAAGTGGTTTTTCACATTTTCTTGAATTTTTTGATAAAAAATACCAAATTATTCCGAAACAGACTGAGTATCGCGCTTCAGAAGCCCGCCCTCATCGGGAAGCTCCGGCTCGGGCGGAACATACGCCTTCTGCCCCGAAAACGCCACCGACAGCTTATGATACGGGCATTTAAGCGTAATCAGCTCTCCCGTTTTCTCGTTCGCCGTAACGGTGACCTTTTTCCCGTCCGCTTCAAGATCCATTGTGATAATGCCGTCCTTCGCCGTGATATTCTCACTCGAAACGGCAGACAGCGAGTTTACCGCGCCGCTTATGATCTCGGGAAGCATCGTGTAGACCGCGTTGTCGTCCGCCTTGAACGAAAGCCCGCCCAAAGACGCCGTATAGCCCTTTTCCCCGAGACATAAAGTGATCCCGCTAAGCTCCTTAGGCTCGGTAAACGCGAATTCCCATTCATTCCCGGAAACACGCGTGATATCCGCCTTAGCCTCCAGCTTGTCGCAGGTGATCTCCGCCGAAACGACATAGCTCCTGTCAAAATCGAGACGGTTCGAGCTAAACGGCAGCTTCGCCGAGCAGCCTGTCATAGTAATTGCCGTGATCAAAGCGAAAGCACCGGCAGCCCCCGCCGCTGTTTTTTGGGTACAGTTAAACAAATCAATTCCTCCAATTTTTTCGGGCAATTTTTCGGGCAATACCGCCTTGCCTTTATTTGAAGGAACAGAACACCCTCGGCAGCGCGCCGATAATATCCCCCGCGAGAACGCACGCCTGCGGCATTTCGCGGGCGAGAATATCCGCCGCATACCCGTGGCAGTACACTCCGCAGACCGCGGCGCGAAGCGGATCCGCGCCCTGCGCCAGCAGACCGCCGATAATACCGCACAGCACGTCGCCGCTGCCGCCCTTAGCAAGCGCGGGGTTGCCCGAGGTGTTCAGGAAAACGCGTTCGCCGTCGGTCACAACGGTATTCGCGCCCTTAAGGACTACGATCACTCCAAACTCGCGCGCAAACCGCTTAGCGGCGCCCACGCGGTCTTTTTGGATCTCCGAGACCGATATCCCGCTTATCCGCGAGAATTCCATCGGATGCGGAGTAAGGACCGCCACGCCTGCCCGTCCCTTCAGTACATTTATATTATCGGCAATCGAATTTATTCCGTCCGCGTCAATAATAATCGGACAATCCGCGTTTCCGATGACAAATTCGGTAATTTTTCGGGAAATTTCGCTGTTCCCCAGCCCGCACCCGACACAGACCGCCGTCGCCTTTTTGAGAACGTCGATAATGTTTTTTTGGGAATCCTCCCCGACAAAGCCCTCATCCGTTTCGGGAAGCGGCAAAAACGTGCTCTCCGTAACGGAACCGCCAAGCGTCCTCACAACGGAAACAGGAGCCGCCAGAGTAACTATCCCCGCGCCCGTTCTGAGAGCCGCCTTGGTGCTCATAGCCGCCGCGCCGCAGTAGCAAAGGCTCCCCGCAATGTTCAGCAGCCTTCCGAAAGTCCCCTTGTGAGAAGTCGGAGAACGCTTCGGCAAACACTCCCGAAAGCTCTCGTCGGTGAGTATCGCCTCGTATTCCGAGAAACACTCCTCCGCTATCCCGATATCGAGCAGCTCCAGCTCGCCCAGTATATCGCGGCAATCCGGCACGGTAACGCACCTTTTCATCGCCGCCAGCATAAACGTCCGCGTCGGCTTAAAGCATCGCCCGTCGAATTCCCCGCTGTCGGAATCCACTCCCGCCGGAACGTCCGCCGCGATCCTCACCGGGCGTTCGTTCGCGACAGAGAATAACTCCGCCGCGTTTTCGGGAAGCTCCCCGTGAAATCCCGTCCCAAAGACGCATTCCACCACGATCTCCGCGTTTTGAACGTACGCCGCGCATTTTTTCTCATCCTCCGAGAACTCGAAAACGATATTCCGCGGCAGCTTAGAGAAATGCTCTCTCGCACAGTCAGTCTTAGGCTCGCCGTTCATCAGAATAACGTAAACCCGAAAGCCGCGTTCCAGCAGCCTAAGCGCGATAACGAAGCCGTCGCCGCCGTTGTTTCCCGACCCGCACAAAACCGCCGCCGCGCAGGGCTTATACTCCGCAATGATCCGCCCCGCCATAGCGTTTCCCGCGTTCTCCATCATTTCAAAATAGGAGATAAACCGCTCGTCGCAGTATTTCTCCGCCGCCCTCATCTGCGCGTTGTTCACCAGAAATCTCATAATTCACCTCAAAAAAACTGCCTTAAAAAATAAACCGCTCAAGACGAGCCGCCTTTGGCAATCCGTCCCAAAGGTGGCACGGTGTCAAAGACGGCTCGCTCGAATTATATGATACTTCATACCGCACGTTCCTTAAAGCGGCTTCACAAACACAAAATTTAGGCAATACCGCACAAAGATTATGCGCGTATTGCGCAGTCAGATTTTTCGTCAGATTGTCCAAAAACGACGCAGGAATACTTGATGTATTTCAAGGACACTAGTGCCCGAGGAGTTTTTGGGCAAAAATGACGGAAAACATGCAAGCAAGACGCGCATAAAGTCCGTAGGACGGTCTTTGTGCGGTATTGCCTTTACTTATCGCTTATATTATCCACGCAGTAAGCCACCAGGTCGCTCGCAAGCTCGGCGGCGTGCTCGAGCGGCATACCGTTGGGATTGTTGTGCCATTCAAGGTAGATATTGAAGAATCCTCCCACGATAAACGACGACATGACCGTCATATCCTTATCGCGCCGCGAGCAGATCTGCTCAAGCAGCTTGTCTGTGGTGCTCTTGATGACGTTTTTCAGGCGTGAAACGAGCATACCGCGCATATCCACGCGCACCAAATGGAAATAGTAATCGAATTCCACGGTGATAAGATCGTTAAGCCCTATAAACAGGTTATAAGTAGACGCCTTGAAATCGCTCGCGTCAAAGTGCTCCACCAGCTGCGTGAGCGCCTCAACAAGATCGCTTTCTATCTCATTGAGAATATCGGTGATATTGCGGTAGTGCGTATAAAAGGTACGCCTGTTGACGTTAGCCTTAGCCGTCAGCTCGCTGATGGTGATCGACGAAATGTCCTTATCCTCCAAAATCCTGAAAAGAGCCGCCTTTATTGCCTTCTTTGTTCGGATGACTCTCTTATCGGAATCGTGTCGAGAAGTGGTCTCGGTCATGACAGATTCCCGTCCTTTCAAAAAAGTATTTTAATGTGTCCACAGACTGCCGAGAAGCCCTCAGATTCCGGGAAGCCGCGCCACGGCTAGGCAATTTGACTGCCGTGGTGTGGCTGACAACGAAGATGAGGGTTTATCGGCAGTCCGGAAATTTCACGACTGTGAATTAATACCGCTCATTTACATTATAAAACTAAACGCACAAAAAGTCAATGACAAAATTTGGAAAAAATGTAAATTTCGTCAGTCAAAAAGCGCGTTTTTTTAAGCCTCTGCGTTTTTGAAACGCCGATAACGCATTACGATCTCCGCTGGCTCCGTTAAATCAGTTCTATCTCGCCCGAGATTATCTTCCCGATAAAATCCCCAAAGCCCGCGGCAACGATCTCCGGCTCCTCGAATTCAGGCTCCCAGCCGTCAAAGACCTCGCCGGTCTTTATCCCGATAGCGTAGTAGTGATAATCCCCGCCGACGCTCACGGCAATTGGGAGATAATTGTCCCAGAACTCTCGAATATTCGCCGTCCATTCCTCATCGCCCTTTGCAGCCTCAAGAGATATCATCTCAAATTCATTCCACCGAAAGCCGTTATCCTGTTCCTCAAAATCCTCGGCAAGCTGAAAATACAGGTTGTTCTCGCCGTTTATGCAAACGTTAAAGCACCCGATGAAATCCACCCACTCCGCCGGAATATACTTATAACGCTCCCTCACCGCTTCGGGCAGCCCGCGCTTTTCATCGGAAAACTCGACGTTCCAGCCGTTATTTTTCGCCCATTCGTAGAATTTCTCCGCAAGCCCGTTCATGCTTCCTCCCCCGCGTCCCGCATCTTTTCAAGCGACATTCGGTTTATCTCCCGCCGCAGCGCCTCGGTATACTCCGAGAAAGCGGTCTCCTTTTCGCCGTACACGAGATTTTCCTCATATTCCAGCGGCAGCCAGGTCGAGATATCCGCTTCGTTATGCTGAATAAGCGTCTCCATCTTATCGAGGGCCTTATACAGCTTCGCTTCCTCGGTAAAAAGCCCGTTCATCTCGGAAAACAGCGCCGACAGCTCCTCTTTATACGGGGAATCCAGCGTCCCCAAAAATTTCTCAACTGCGTTCTTTTCGACAACCTCGTCCTCGTCGGTTTTGAGGAACGCCGGGATATCGCCGGTAAACGCCTCCCCGATATCGTGGAACAGGCACATAAGCATCAGCCTGTCCGCGTCGATCTCCGGGAACTCGTCCTTGACGAAATACGCCATAACGCAAAGCCTCCACGAGTGTTCCGCAACGCTCTCCCGCCGCCCGTCTGAAAGCCACGAGTGCCGCGTATTGCGCTTCAAAGCCTCCAGAACGTTCATTATGTGAATAAAATTTTCGATCCGCAAAAAACTCGCCTCACACAAACCCCACAACAAATTGTATTACAATTATAATTGTACCACATTTTCTTGTGTTCGTCAAGGGGTTTTTATTTTTCGGCAATTTCCACAAAATTATTTACTTCCCCTCCCGCGGTTTTGCCTTAATATAATTATTGATGACAGCCAGGAATTTCCTCCCATACCGTTCCGCCTTCATAGTTCCCACCCCCGGAACAGTCAGAAATTCCTCGATATTTTTGGGAAGAATAACGCACATACTGTTGAGCGTCGCGTCCGAGAAAACCACATACGGCGGCACGCCAAGCGCCGCGGCGAGCTTTTTCCGAAGCGCGCGAAGCTCCTCAAACAGCTCCGGAACAGCGATCTCGACGTTCTTTCTCGCGGTGCGCTTTCCCTTAGAGAACCGCATCACAAGCGTCTTTTTCGACTTTATGAACTCGCCCGCCTTTGGAGTAAGCGCGCAGCGTTTCTGCTCGCCGAATTCCTCGATATACCCCTCCGAAACGAGGAATTCCGCGATCTGCAAGACCCTCCTGCCGTCCTCCCCGCGCATGATCCCAAAGGTAGACAGCGTGTCAAACACCCCGCTCGGAAAATCGCCGGTAAGTATCCTGCAAACGCCCTGCAACGGCAGAGCCTCCCCCCGCTGCTTCAGCCGAAAAACGCAGGAGAGTATCTTCTGCGCCTCGACCGTAACGTCGCAAACCTCGTCGTCCTTGGTGCAGCTGCCGCAGTACCCGCAGGAGCTGTCGGCGTTTTCCCCGAAATAATTGAGAATATACCGCCTCAGACAAGCCTTGGTTTTGCAGTAGCCGCTCATAGCGTCCAGCCGCACCAGATCGCGCTTTATAAGCTCGTCTATCTCCTTTTCCGGCAGCCCCGAGTCCCTGTGGCCGCTCTCGATCATAAACCTCGCAAGTCTCTTGTCCGAGGGACCGTAAAGAAGAATACACCGCGCCGCGCTGCCGTCTCTGCCCGCGCGTCCCGCTTCCTGATAATAGCTCTCCAGGTCCTTAGGACAGTTGTAGTGAACCACCAGCCGCACGTTCGACTTGTCGATTCCCATTCCGAAAGCGTTCGTAGCGACCATAACATCCACCCTGTCGAAGATAAAATCCTCCTGCGCCTCTGTTCGCTGAGCGGCAGTGAACCCCGCGTGGTATTCCCCCGCGCGAAATCCGTTCCTGCGAAGCATCCTGCAAACGCTCTCAACGTTTTTCCGAGTAGCGCAGTAAACGATAACGCTTCCCTCCGCCGCGTTTTTGAGGATCCCGACCAGCTCCGCGTCCTTGTCCTCCGGCTTTCGGACTTCAAAGAACAAGTTCGGTCTGTCGAATCCCGTAGTGACCTGTAAGGGATCATTTAATTCAAGAATATCAACGATATCATGTTTAACGCGTTCCGTTGCGGTCGCAGTAAACGCCGCGACAACGGGGCGCTTTTTAAGGCTTTTCACAAACCCCGTGATTTTCAGATAAGACGGTCGGAAATCCTGCCCCCAGTGCGAAACGCAGTGCGCCTTGTCGATAGCGACCAGCGGAATTTCGATGGAACCCGCAAGCTCCGAAAACCGCGGCGTTTCCAGTCTCTCGGGCGCGACGTACAGTATCTTGAACTCGCCGCGCAGCGCCCTTTGGTAGATATCCGCAAATTCCTTCTCGGAGATCATGCTGTTTATGCAAGCGGCGCTGATACCGTTTTGAACCAGCGCGTCCACCTGATCTCTCATAAGCGAGATAAGCGGCGAGATGACAAGGGTCGTGCCGCTCATAAGCATAGCCGGCAGCTGAAAGCACACCGATTTCCCCGCGCCCGTCGGCATAACTCCCACACAGTCTCTTCCCGAAAGAATACAGTCTACCAGCCCCTCCTGCGCCTCGCGAAAGGAACCGTGCCCGAAATATTCCCGCAGCGCCTCTTGTTTCGTCATAATAAAACCCCGTCTCAAAAATAATCCCGAGACTCGCCCGCAAAAACGAATCTCGGTCTTAACTATCTTCTTTTTACTGTCAACTTTCAACTGTCAACTGCCATCATCCGCAGTCCCAGTTAAAGAGAACGTTCGAGAAATCGCGCTTTTTAAGGTCCTCCGCTCTGATAAAGAAATTCGCCACGCCCGCGTCGCCCCAGCAGATCTCGTCGTCCCAACTGCCATTCTCGCCGCCGTTCTCGCTGTCCGATTGAAAGAGCATTATGTCATAGCTCTCGTACCTGTTGCCCTCCTCGCGGATATCATACTGTGTGAAAAACGGAAATCCTCCCATTCTCGTGCCGCACTCCGACAGCTCCCAAACGGCTTTTCCAAGCGGCTCATCAACATTATAAAGCCCGCTCACATCGCCGCCGTACATTCCCGAAACGCTCCCGCCGAAAAGCCCGTTATACGCCTTAGCGACCGCTTTATCAAACCGATAGTCGGCAGCCGTCAGATGCATGAGCGCCGCCGTCTCCGCTTCCAGCAGAAACTCGCCCTTAAACGGCAGATACTCCTCCCCGTCACCGAAATCGGGCATATCGCTCTCCGAATAGATCAGCGATCCGTCATCGGTAATATTCTCGTGATAGATCACGCGAAAGCCATTCTGCTTGCAGCCGTCGTCGAAATCCATTCCGTAAACGGTATCGTCCGCGCATCCCGCGAAGAATTGCAGTATCCCCTCGCTCGGGAACCCGTCGATCTTCGGGAGCTTTGAGAAATTAAGCTGAGCCAGGAAAAACAGCGGCTTCCCCGCAAATTCTCCCTCGCAAACGGTCGGGTATTCCATGCTTTTAGGGAAATACGGCACCCCGCCCAATTTGCTGTCAAAAACAGTGGTTTTTGCGCGTTTGGGCTTAAGCCTCACGCTCATTCTCGGAGGAATAATTTCATCAATTTTCTCATAGAGCCTGTCCAGCTTTTCCTGAACCTCGGGCGTGACTTCCATAAGATCACCTCAAAAACTTACTTAGTACCAAACAGCCTGTCCCCGCCGTCTCCTATGCCGGGAACTATGTACAGATCCTCGTTCAAGCCCTCGTCGATAGCTCCGCAAACGATCTGAACATCGGGATGCGCGGCATGGAGGGCGTTGATGCCCTCGGGACACGCGAGAACGCACATAAACTTCACGGTCTTCGCGCCCGCGTTTTTAACGATCTCGGCAGCCTTAACGGCGGAAACGCCCGTCGCCAGCATCAGGTCGAGAATAACCACCTCGCGGTTTGCGATGTCAAACGGCAGCTTGCAGTAATAGTCCGCGGCGGTGTTGCCGTTCTGCTTGTCGCGGTAAATGCCGACGTGCCCGACCTTTGCGGTAGGAACGAGTGCCAGCGCGCCGTCTACCATACCCAGTCCCGCGCGCATAATGGGAACAAACGCGATCTTTCTTCCGCTGATGATCTTGGAGTTGGAAAGCTCCCCCAGCGGTGTCTGAATGGTAACGTCCTTAAGCGGCAGGTCGCGCGTAGCTTCATAGCACATAAACATAGAGACCTCGTGAACCAGCTCGCGGAATTCCTTAGAACCCGTGTTCTTATCGTGCAAAAGCGAGATCTTATGCTGAACCAGCGGGTGATCGCAAAGAATAACGTTCTCAAACTTCTCCATTTACTTGTCCTCCAATTTCATCATTTTTTCAACTCGCGCGACGTGCCTTCCGCCCTCGAATCCCGTATCGAGGAACACGTCGGCGATCTCGCAAGCAAGCCCCGCGCCAATGACGCGCGCGCCCATGCACAAAACGTTCGCGTCGTTGTGCAGCCGCGTGAATTTAGCGGAAAACCAGTCCCCGCAAAGCGCCGCGCGTATTCCTTTTATCTTGTTAGCAGTCATCGACATACCGATGCCGGTGCCGCAAATGAGGATCCCCCGCTCGCAGGAGCCGTCCGTGATCTTCGCGCAAACCTTTTCTGCAATATCCGGATAATCTACGGTCTCGCCGCCGCAGCCCAGATCGACAGTCTCAAAACCGCGCTCGGTCAGATGCCTGATGATCTCGCATTTCAGCGCATAGCCCCCGTGGTCACAGCCAATAGCAATCATAATCTCACCTCATATTTTTTAGGCAATACCGCACAAAGATTGTGCGCGTATTGCGCAATCAGATTTTTCGGCAGATTGCCAAAAACGACGAAGTAATACTGACGTATTTCAAGGAGTTTTTGGCAAAAATGACGGAAAAGATGCAAGCAAGACGCGTACAAAGCCGTAAGGCGGTCTTTGTGCGGTGTTGCCTTAAGAATCCTGCCTTGCCAATCTCTCCCGTTCCGCCTGAGGAAGCCGCAGGTATTTCGGCATAAGCGCCGCCGCTTCTACGGTCGGGGAATTCGCCGCCGCGAAGCACACTCCGCTGCCGCGCTGGAACCTCAGCGCCGGAGGGCTGAGTGTGTATTTTCCGTCGGTAAAACCGTCCACAATAGCCGCGCCGTCACCCGCGAGGAATATCCGCTCATGCTCTTTCGAGAGAATTTCAAGCTCCGCCGAAAGCTCGGAAAGCGACAACGCCCTGTCCTCGCAAAGCCGCGTTATAACGCCGTTTTCCGAACGAAACAGCGCGTTGTAGATCTGCCCCACGCGCGCGTCCATGCACGCGCAAATAATTCCGTCGATGCCGAGAAAATTGTACGCGATAGCCTCAAGCGTAGATACCGAAACGCACGGCACACCCGTCCCGAAGCACAGTCCCTTGACAGCGGAAATGCCTATCCTAAGCCCCGTAAACGACCCGGGACCCACCGTCACGGCAATTTTTTCGATATCGGAGAACTCCGCGCCCGCGTTTTTAAGGACGTCCTTCACCATCGGCAGCAGCGTTTCCGAGTGCGTGTGGCTGGTGTTCAAAAATCCCTCAGAGACAATTTTGCCGCCGTCAACCAGCGCACAGCCCGCCGAGATCGCCGAAGAGTCTATTCCCAGGATCATAAATTCACCGCCCTCAAAACGCCTCGCCCGAGACAATAATTTTCCGCCCGTTTTCGGATAACTTCCTGATCGACACCCTCACGACATTTTCCAGTTCGTTTTCTAGGTTGGGAACATTCTCGCTCCATTCGACGGCAAGGATGCCGCCCCTGTCGAGATAGTCGAAGAATCCCACAGCATAAAGATCGTCAAATCCCGAAATACGGTACAGATCAAAGTGGAACAGCGGAATCCTCCCATAATATTCGTGAACCAGCGCAAACGTCGGACTTGAAACCTCCCCGTCCGCGCCGAGATATTCCGCCAAGCCTCTTGTAAACGCGGTCTTCCCCGCGCCCATATCGCCGTTAAAGAGGATAACGTCCCCCGCGCGGAGCTTTGCCGCTATCCGCTTTGCAAAGTCGCGCGTCTCCTGCTCCGAATTTGAAACAAACTCCGCCGGCATATCAGAACAAGCCCGAAATAGTTCCGTGAGAATCCACGTCGATCTTTTCCGCCGCAGGCACCTTAGGCAGACCCGGCATAGTCATGATATCGCCCGTGTATACGACAACAAAGCCCGCGCCCGCGCTCACGCGAACGTCCGAAACGGTGATCTTGAAGTCCTTCGGATGCCCCAGCTTCGCCGGATCGTCCGACAGCGAATATTGCGTTTTCGCTACGCAAACGGGAACCTTGTCCAGCCCCAGCTCCTCGATCTCCTTGATAGCCTTTTCCGCCTTTGCGGTGTAAACCACGCCGTCCGCGCGGTAAATATCCGCTGCTATCTTAGCCACCTTTTCCTTGATAGGCAGCTTCTCGTCATAAAGCGGAGCGAAATTACTCTCCTCGTTTTCGATAGTGGAAACCACCTCGTTCGCAAGTTCGATCGCGCCCTCGCCGCCCTTGAGGAATACGTCCGAAAACGCCACTCTGACGCCCTTGCCCTCGCAGTATTCGCGAACGACAGCTATCTCCGCGTCGCTGTCCGCCGCGAAGTGGTTGATAGCCACAACAACCGGCACGCCGTATTTCTGCATATTTTCAATGTGAACTCCGAGGTTCACGATGCCCTTTTTCAGCGCGTCAACGTTCTCGCTGCCGAGGTCAGCCTTAGCAACGCCGCCGTTGTATTTCAGCGCCCTGATAGTCGCGACAAGAACCACGCACGAAGGCTTAAGTCCCGCAAAACGACACTTTATATCGAAGAATTTCTCCGCGCCCAGATCGCTTCCGAAGCCCGCCTCGGTGATGGTGTAATCCGCGAGCTTAAGAGCGAGCTTAGTAGCGCGGACGGAGTTGCATCCGTGCGCGATATTAGCAAACGGACCTCCGTGAATGATAGCCGGATTGTTTTCAAGGGTCTGAACCAGATTGGGGTTCAGCGCGTCGCGAAGCAGCGCCGTCATAGCGCCCACCGCGCCCAGATCGCGCGCGAAAACGGGCTTGTTGTCATGAGTATAAGCAACGAGAATATTCCCCAGACGCTTTTTAAGGTCGTCCAGATCGGAAGCCAGACAAAGGATCGCCATGATCTCGCTCGCCACCGTGATCTGGAATCCGTCCTCTCGCGGAACGCCGTCCATGCGTCCGCCAAGCCCCACGATAGTCCCGCGAAGCGCGCGGTCGTTCATATCGAGGCAGCGCTTGAAGAGAATGCGCTTTACGTTTATGTTGAGGGAATTCCCCTGATGCAGGTGGTTGTCAAGCATCGCCGCCAGCAGGTTGTTCGCCGCCGTGATAGCGTGCATATCTCCCGTGAAGTGAAGATTGATATCCTCCATGGGAACTACCTGCGAATAACCGCCGCCCGCGGCTCCGCCCTTAACGCCGAACACCGGACCGAGCGACGGCTCGCGCAGCGCGAGGCACGCCTTCTTGCCGATCTTGTTCATACCCTCGCAAAGCCCCACCGAAGTAGTAGTCTTGCCCTCACCCGCGGGAGTGGGATTTATAGCGGTAACAAGTATCAGCTTTCCGTCGGGATTATTCGCAGTCCTCTCAAATAATTCCTGCGAGAGCTTCGCCTTATAGTGACCGTAAGGCTCGATCTCGTCCTCGGAGATGCCGAGCTTCTCCGCGATCTGTCCTATCTTAAGCATTTTCGCCTGCTGAGCAATTTCAATATCCGTAAGCATAAAATTACCTCCTAAATAATTTTGATCTGATCAATGTCGTCTTCCGTAACAACGCCCGCCGCGGGAACCGTCTTGATCCTGAAGCGTTCGATGTCGTCTATCTGAACGTTGTCCGCCCGCTGCACGGAAGCAAGCTCCGCTTTGGTCAGGCGCATCACCTGCACGCCCTGCGTATCGCGAGTGGATTTGGAAAGCACAAGCGCGGTGTTGAACATGATGACCTTCCCCGCGGTTGATTTGAGAATAAAATCGCAGTCCTCGCTTATCACGAACATACCCACCATCGGCGACAGCTCCGAATACGCGTTCTGGAGCTTCTTGCGCTTGGTCTTGGTCTCGTAGGAAGAAAGCGGGATCTTCGCGCACTTTCCGTTTTTGAAGAATATCACCAGCGTCTCCGAGAATTTCTCCGTAGCCGCCATAAACACGGGAAGCTCTCCGTCGTCCATGCCGAGCTTCGCGGAAACAAAATCTCCCATAACGCTCGCCTTTGTCTCGGGGAAATCCGCGCACCGCGATTTATAACACTGGAATCGGTTTGTAAAGAACAGCAGCTCCGAGTTGCTAGACACCTCCGCCGAGTAGATAATCTCGTCGTTTTCCTTTAGCTTCTGTTCGCCGGACATTCGTAAGGACTTCGGAGTTATCTGCTTGAAATATCCCTCTCTGGTGAAGAATATGTTCACGGGATAGCCCTCCGGCTGCTCCTCCTCGATCTCCGCCTCCTCCGAAACGTCGTAAAGGAACATCGTCCGTCTCGGCTGCGAATACTTCGCGATGACCTCCTTCAGCTCGTCCATTATCACCTTGTCGATTTTCTTGGGACTGCCGAGCACGTCCTCCATCTCCGCGATCTCTTTTTCGAGATTTTCCGTCTCCTCTGTGCGCTTTAGAATATACTCTCGGTTGATGTGCCGCAGCTTTATTTCGGCAACATATTCCGCCTGCGGCTCGTCGATCCCGAACCCGATCATAAGGTTCGGAACCACCTCCGCCTCCTCCTCGGTATCGCGGATAAGCTGAATAGCATAGTCGATATCCAGAAGAATTTTCTTAAGACCCAGCAGCAAATGCAGCTTCTCGCGCTTTTTGCTGAGATCAAAAAAGATCCTCCTCTTTACGCATTCCCTGCGAAAATCCGTCCATTCCGAAAGCAGCTCATAAACTCCCATAACGCGCGGCGTTCCCGCAATGAGAACGTTAAAGTTGCAGTTGAAATTCTCCTGCAAAGGAGTAAGCCGATACAGCTTTTGCATAAGCGCGTCGGGGTCATAGCCCTTTTTGAGATCGAACGCAAGCCTCAGTCCCGAAAGATCCGTCTCATCGCGAACGTCGGAAATTTCGCGCAGCTTGCCGTCCTTGACCAGCTCCACCACCTTGTCGATGACCGCCTCCACGGTAGTCGTCGGCGGTATTTGCGTAACCTCAATACACCGTGATTCCTTGTCGAAGCTGTACTTCGCGCGAACTTTAACAGCTCCCAGCCCAGTGCGGTAGATCTTCTCCATCTCCGCCTCGTCGTAAACGATATATCCGCCTCCCGGGAAGTCGGGGCCCTTTAAGGTGGAAAGCGCGTTGTGCTCGGGATTTTTTATGAGAGCAATAGCCGTCTCGCAGACCTCGGCGAGGTTGAACGAGCAGATGTTGCTCGCCATCGAAACCGCCAGTCCGAAGTTGGAGTTTACGAGAATAGCCGGGAATCTCACGGGAAACAGCGTCGGCTCCACGGTAGTGTTGTCGTAGTTGGGAGCCATGTCCACCGCGTCCTTGTCGATCTCCGCGAACAGCTCCGCGCTTATGTTTTCGAGCTTCGCCTCGGTGTAACGCGAAGCGGCATAAGCCATATCGCGCGAATACGCCTTGCCGAAGTTCCCCTTGCTGTCAACATATGGGTGAAGCAGCGCCTCGTTACCGCGCGCCAACCGCACCATCGTCTCATAAATAGCCGCGTCGCCGTGAGGATTAAGCCGCATAGTCTGCCCGACGATATTCGCGGATTTAGTCCGCGCGCCGTTTTGCAAGCCCATCTTATACATGGTGTAAAGCAGCTTCCTGTGCGAGGGCTTAAAGCCGTCGATCTCGGGCAGCGCTCTCGACACGATAACGCTCATAGCGTAGGGCATATAGTTGTCCTCGAGAGTGCGGACGATGTCCGTCTCAACGACCGCTCCGCTCCCCTCAATATAAACGTTATCCGAGAGCTTCCCCTCGCTTTTTTTAGTTGTCTTTTTCTTCAATTTTCTAACCTCTTACATTAAGTCGATAGCGTCAAGATACTTCGACCCGTTCTCGCGGATGAATTCCTTTCGCCCGTCAAGATCATTCCCCAGCAGCACCTCAAACATCGTCTTAGTACGTTCCGCGTCTGTGGGAGTGACCTTGATAAGCCGCCGCGTTTCGGGATTCATGGTGGTAAGCGACATCATATCCGGGTCGTTCTCACCAAGACCTTTAGAGCGCTGCAGCGTGTATTTTTTATCGCCGATGATCCCCAGGATCTTGGATTTTTCCGATTCCGTATACGCAAAGTAGGTCTTGTCCTTGGTATTTATCTCATACAGCGGAGATTCCGCGATATAGACGTAACCGCGCTCGATAAGCGTCGGGCAAAGCTGGTGTATCATAGTGAGAATAAGCGTGCGTATCTGAAACCCGTCATAGTCCGCATCGGTGCAGATGACCACCTTGTTCCAGCGCAGATTGTCGAGATTAAAGGAATTGAGATTCTTGTTCGCCTTTGATTTAACCTCGACCCCGCAGCCCAGCACCTTAATGAGATTTGTAATGATCTCGCTCTTGAATATCTTGTCGTAGCTTGCTTTCAGACAGTTGAGGATCTTACCGCGCACCGGGATCACCGCCTGAAACTCCGCGTCGCGCGCGAGCTTTACCGAACCCAGCGCCGAATCGCCCTCCACGATGTAGACTTCGCGGCGCGTAACGTCGCGGCTGCGGCAGTCAACAAACTTGTCGATGCGGTTGGTAAGGTCGATCTTCGCGGTAAGGCTCGCGATCGACGACGACCGCACCTTCTCGGCGTTCTCGCGCGAACGCTTGTTGACGAGAACCCGCTCGCCGATCTTCACCGCCTCGTCCGGGTTTTCGAGGAAATAAACCTCCAGCTGATGCTTCAGCCATTCGGTCATAGCGTCCTTGATGAAAACGTTGGTGACCGCCTTTTTGGTCTGGTTGGCATAGCTCGCCTGCGTCGAAAAATTCGACGAGATAAACACCAGACAGTCCGCAACGTCGTCCCATTTTATCGACTTCTCGCCCTTGTTGTACTTGTTGTTGTTTTTGAGATAGCTGTCTATCTGCGAAAGGAACGCGCGCTTCATAGCGTCGTCGGGAGAACCCCCGTGCTCCAGCCAGGATGAGTTGTGATAGTGCTCGATAAAGTGAATTTCCTTAGAGAACGCAAACGCCACGTTCATTTTCAGCTTGTATTCTTCCTTGTCCTCGCGGTCGCGCCCCTGCTTTTGCGTCTGCCAGTATTGAGGAACCGTCAGCGGATTTTCTCCGGCAACCTCCTTCAGATAGTCGAAGATGCCGTCTTCATAGCGGAATATTTTTTCGTCCGAGGAACCGTCCTCACCCTCAACGATCCTCAGGAACTCCACCCCGCCGTTTACGACCGCCTGCCTGCGCAGCATATCGTCGAGGTATTCCGTCCCCACGTCAATGTCCGTGAATACTTCCAGATCGGGCTTCCAGTGTATCTTCGTACCCGTATTCGCAGACTTGGATTTCACAAAGCCCTTTTCGTTATCGGTAACGTTAAAGCCCTTTTCAAACCGCAGCGAGTATTTCCAAGTCCCGTTGCAGCTCTCGACCTCCATATATTCCGAAGCGAACTGCGTCGCGCAAAGTCCCAGGCCGTTCAAGCCCAGCGCAAACGAGTAGTTCTCGCCGGTATTGTTGTCATACTTGCCGCCCGCGTAAAGCGTGCAGAACGCCAGCTCCCAGTTGTATTTGTCCTCGGTCTTGTTAAAGTCGATGGGAATACCGCGCCCGAAGTCCTCAACCGTGATAGACTTGTCCGAGTGCAGCGTAATGATTATTTTCTTACCGAAGCCCTCGCGTGCCTCGTCGATGGAGTTTGAGATGATCTCAAACACCGAGTGTCGGCAGCCCTCCACGCTGTCCGAGCCGAAGATGACCGCCGGACGCAGCCGCACTTGGTCTGGACCCTTAAGCGCCTTCAGATCGTTATAGTTAGTTTCCTTTGCCATTATTCAAATCACCTTTTATTTTATTCTGCAATTAACCAATATAGATTAATTATACCACATCTTGTTATAAAAATCAACCCCCACCGCAATATTTTTTGCAATAGGGATTAATTTTATATGCAACGATTCACTCTATAGAATCGGATTTTCCCCAGTTGCAACTCTCACAAAGAGTACGTAAATTACTTTCTATAGTTGTCCCGCCCTTTGCAACTGGAATAATATGATCAACGTGAAGTTTAATTCCGTCATCCGCTCTGCGCCCACAAATAACACATTTAAAGCCATCGCGCTTCATAATTGAATACCTCAATTTATCTGACATTTTTGATCGTTCACGTTTCCTCCTGTATTCTTCGGAATTACGCTCTTCCTCAATTTTCATAAGGTTTTCATAACGCTCCGGAACTTCAAAAATTGAAAAAGTTTTATTTTTGGAATAATGATTACGCCTTTGAGGGCTTGAATAAGTAGCATAACATACTATATTACAATTTAACGTTGGTTCAGTTAATTGATTTTTTTCAAAAAGAGATGCCTCTATTTTTAAGTAGCGATTATATGAGAGTTTTATTTTCTTTGCTTCCTCTTCTGTAATAACAGATGCCAAATTGCAGAGGTTATTCCTATATTCTTGATATAGTTGCCTATTTTTTTGAATTTTTTCTGCAGAGGATCTTAGTTCCTCACTGTTTTTAATTTTATCGTCTAAATACTTGTCAAAATTAAAATTATCATATTTTTGTTTTGTTTCAAGTGCCGTCCTAAAAACAAATTGTTTTGGTACCATTTCAAAATAAGTTTGTTGATTCAATTCATTTAACTTTTTTAATCGAACACTTGTAGAAACAACTTTGTTTCTATCCCTAATTTGGCACGATAAGAAAACAAGTATAAAAACAGCAATTACAATTAAAGGACATACCTTTATTAAATCAGCCAAGGACCCCATACCAATTACCTCCTCCCCGAAGCGAACTCTCCGCAGTTGATATCCAGCACGGGACGGACGGGCTGGATGAGGGAATCCTCATAGCGTGTCTCCCATTGGATATGCTGAACGATGACGCCGTTTTCGATGCCGTCGATGGTGTCGCCCGTTTTAACGGGGAAATCGTTCGCGAATTGATAGCTCGCGATGTTGTAGACATACTCGATCGCGTGATTGGGGTCGAGACCGTGGAAGTGCAGCTGCACGTCCGCGCCGCCGAACGCGAAGAATCCCAGCGTATCGACGATCATATCGTCGGTATTCTGAATATTGAAGAACCGCGCGTTGACCGCAAGCCTTATAAACCGCTCGGGAAGCGCGAATTGCTTGCAGTGCTCAAAGTCCGCGGGCGTAGTGAGCTTTCCGCTGTGGATAACGAAAACAGCCTCACAATCGGGATAGCATTTCAGCGCGGCGTCCACCTGCGCCAGAAACAGCTCTGCCTGTTCTTTGTAGGGAAGCCCCGCCCCCAGCATAGCGAACGCGTCGACGCAGTATTTAAAGTCGTCAATAGAGCCGTCGCGAAAATCCCAGAACTGGCTTCTGGTCATCTCGTCGAGCTTTTCGGCAGAGAACTCATGCGGACCTATGTAGTTTGCCAAAACGGGCACGCCCTCGGGCTTGTCCGAGAAAACCGCCTTGAATTTCGAGGTGGAGAACATCGGCATCTCGGGCTTGTCGGTGATGTTGTTGACTTCGCCGATGAGAGCCTCCAGCGCGGCTTTAAGCGCGTTTGTATCCGCCTGCTTGGGCTTTTCGCGGAACAGTAGCTGCGCCATCATCATAACGTTGCGATCGGGAACGCGGTCGTTCAAATCCTGATTCAAAACCTTGTCACTCATAGCAATTCTCCTTACTTATTTGGATTAATATATGCACGGTAATCATAAACATATTTGATTCCCGAAATAACCGTAAGCAGCGCCGACAGATACATCAGCACATCCCGAACTATCTGCGCCGGGAACTCTCCCCCGATGATTCCAAAGTCGTCGATCAACACCCCGAAGATCAGAATAACCACCATCGCCGCCATGGTAACGGCGGTCTTCAGCTTGCCCCAGATACTCGCGGGGATAACGGCTTTTTTGTCGGAGGAAGCCGCCACCAACCGAATTCCCGAAACGAGGAATTCCCGCGTCAGGATCACGAACACCACCCACGCGTAAGTCCAGCCCAGCTCGACGAAGCAGATAAGCGCCGCCGCCACAAGGACCTTGTCCGCAAGCGGGTCGAGGAACTTCCCGAAATCCGTCACCATATTGAATTTCCGCGCGATCTTGCCGTCCAAAAGGTCTGTAATGCTCGCCAGCGCGAACAGAACAAGCGCCCACAAAAACCTGTACGGAATAGCCGCAACGCTCATAAACACCACAAAAAACGGCACAATGATCACGCGAAACATCGTCAGCTTATTCGCCAAATTCACAAAAAATCACTTCCTAAACAACCTCGCCAACGAGATTATTGTCAACAACATTGTCAATTTTTATTTGAACAAAATCCCCGATAAGCAACCCGCGTTCCGACGGCGCGGTAAAATAGATCATGCCGTCGATCTCGGGCGCGAACATCGCACTCCTGCCGAAATAGTGCTCAAGATAGCGGTCAAAGCCCTCCACGACGACCTCGACCTCCGAGCCAATCATAGCTTCATAAAGCTCCGCAACGCGCGCGTCCTGCTGTTCTTCGAGAATTTCCTTGCGGTGCTCGCGAACCTCCTCGTCGAGCATATCCGAAAATCCCGCCGCCGGAGTGTTCTCCTCTTCGGAATACGCAAAGCACCCCATGCGCTCAAACCTCATATCCTGCGCGAATTCGCCCAGAGCGTTGAACTGCTCCTCCGTCTCCCCGGGGAATCCCGTGATAAAGGTTGTTCTGAGCGTGATCCCGGGTATCTCGCGCCGCAGCTTCGCGATAAGCTCGCGAAGAGAAGCCTCGTCGCCCCTTCGGTTCATTTTCTTGAGAATATCCCCGTCACAGTGCTGAAGCGGGATATCGAGGTATTTAACGATCTTGTCCTGCTTTTTGATGCAGTCGATAAGCTCGTCTGTAATTCTTTCGGGGTAACAGTAAAGCAGCCTTATCCATTTAAGCCCCTCGATCTCGCACAGCCTGTCCAGAAGCTCGGGGAGTGCCAATTTCTTATACAGATCAAACCCGTATCTGGTAACGTCCTGCGCGATAATTACCAGCTCCTTAACGCCGCCCTTTGCAAGCGCCTCGGCTTCCCTTACGATATTCTCCATCGAACGGCTCCTGAACCGCCCGCGTATCTGCGGAATAGCGCAGTAGCTGCACCGGTTGTCGCAGCCGTCGGCAATGCGGAGATACGCGTAATGCGGAAGCGTCGAGAGGATCCTGTCTCCCTCCATCGAGTGGGATTCCTTCGCCCCGAATCGGCAAAGCCGCGCGCCGCCAGTCATTTCCGCGAAAATGTCCGCAATGTGCTCGTATTCGGAAATTCCGACAATAGCGTCCACCTCGGGATATTCCTTTGAGAATTCCTCGCGATAGCGTTCGGACAAACACCCCGTCACCGCTATGTATTTTATTCTGCCCTCATTTTTGAGAGTAATAAGCTCGCCCAGCCATTCAATGCCCTCTTCTTTGGCGGCGGTAATGAAACCGCAGGTGTTGAGCAGCACGATATCCGAGACTCCCGGCTCGTCAACGAACGCATAGCCCGCCTCCGCGAGACGCGCCATCATAAGCTCCGCGTCGACTTGATTTTTCGCGCAGCCCAGCGACACCACAGCCACTTTCATTTTCTCACTCATAATTGATCCTCATAATCGTTATATTCGTCAAATTCCTCCGGCATATTTTCGAGAACCGCCGCGATACAGCGTTTAATCGCCCCGAAATCATAACCGCGCCGCGCCAGAGCGGCGACTGTTCTTCTGCGGTCGTCGAGATCCTCTATCTTCGCGTAATACTTTTTCTCGATGAGGGCGATAAGCTCCTCGTCCAGCTCCTCCTCCGAAAACTCCGCCAGCGTGTTTTCGACAAGCTCTCTTGAAAGCCCCCGCCGCAGCATCTCCTGCCGCGCCCTGCGAAGCCCCCAGCGCTTGCGCCTTACGAGATAATCCGCAAGCCGCGGCGCATAGTCCTCGTCGTTTATGTAGCCAAGCCCGCAGACGTACTCCGTTGCCTCCTCGGCGATCTCCTCGCCATAGGTTTTTTTGAGCTTCGAGAACAGCTCCCCCCTGCACATCATCCGCTCCCCGAGCAGATAAAGCGCGCGCTTTTTCGCTTTACGCAGAGTATCCGCGCCCGTGATTTGAGAAAGCGCCTCGGCGGTGATCTCCTGCCCTTTTTTCAGGTGGAATTCCCCGACGATCTCGGCGTTCACGAAGAACCTCCGCTCGCCGTCCAACACGATCTCCCAGGTATCGCCCTTGTATTCACGAAGTTCGGTAACAGTCATTATTCAAGGTCCTCGGTGTCGAACTCCGAAAACTCGTCGTCTGCCTTTTCGTCCTTCTTGGAAGCCTTAGCCTTCTTAGCGGGCTTCGCGGTATCCGCTTCCTCCGCGGTATTCTCCGCGTCCTCCTCGCCGTCTGCGGAGAACTCCAAGCTATCCGCATTCTTGGCGAATTCCTCGCGGACCTTTTTCTCCACCTCGTCGCAGACCTCGGGATTATCCCTTAGGAACTCCTTGACCTTATCCTTTCCCTGACCGATCTTCATATCGTCGTAAGAGAACCATGAGCCGCTCTTTTTGATGATATCGAATTCCACCGCGCAGTCGATGATCTCGCCGAGCTTGGAGATACCTTCGCCAAACAGCATATCGAATTCCGCGGTCTTAAAAGGCGGCGCGACCTTGTTCTTAACTACCTTGCATTTTACGCGGTTGCCGATGATCTCCGCGCCGTCCTTGATAGGCTCGCCCTTGCGAACGTCGATACGCACCGACGCGTAGAATTTCAGCGCCCGTCCGCCCGGCGTAGTCTCGGGGTTTCCGTACAAAACGCCGATCTTCTCGCGAATCTGGTTAATGAAGATAGCCACGCAGTTGGTCTTGCTGATAGCCGCGGTGAGCTTTCTCATAGCCTGAGACATAAGCCGCGCCTGAACTCCGACGTGCGCGTCGCCCATTTCTCCGTCGATCTCGGCGCGCGTAGCCATTGCGGCAACCGAGTCGAGGACAACGATATCCAAAGCCCCCGACCGCACTAAAGTCTCAATGATCTCAAGCGCCTGTTCGCCCGTATCCGGCTGCGAAACCAGCAGATTATCCACGTCAACTCCAAGCCGTCTCGCGTAAACGGGGTCAAGCGCGTGTTCCACGTCGATAAACGCCGCCATGCCGCCCGCCTTCTGCGCCTCAGCGACCGCGTGCAGACAAAGCGTAGTCTTACCGGAGGATTCCGCGCCGTAAACCTCAATGATCCTGCCCTTAGGAAGACCGCCGATCCCGAGAGCCATATCCAGCATAAGCGAGCCGGTAGACGTGTGCTCGACGTTCAGACTGCGGTTGGTGCCCATAAACATAATGGTACCCTCGCCGAACTGCTTTTCGATCTGCGATACCGCGATCTTAAGCGCCTTCTGCTTCTCCTCGGGACTTACCAGCTTCTCCACGGATTTCGCGGGAGCCTTGTCCTTTTTCTTGTCCATAGCCATCTTACATTACCTCCGGATTTATTTTTGTTTTATAGAATAAATAACGCGTTCAATGCCGTTCAGATCCCTCTCGGAGAACGGCTCCAGACCGTTTTCGCGAAAAATTCCCATCACGTCATTTTGTTGGGAGATACCGATCTCAACCGCCAGCATCCCGCCCCGCTTCAGCTTTTTCGGGTAATTTGCGAGAATTTTTTTGTAGAACTCCAGCCCATCCCGACCGCCGAACAGCGCCGCCTCCGGCTCGTAGGAGACCTCCCTTTGAAGCCGCCCCATGTCCTCTTCGGTAAGATACGGCGGATTGGAAATTATCAGATCATATTCACCCAGATCCTCAAAAACGCACTCGTCGAATATGTCCCCCAAAACCGGCTTTACAAGCTCGCCCACAGCATTGAGTCCGATATTTTTTTTGAGGAACTCGAACGCCTCCTCCGACTTTTCGACGCAGACAGCCTCCGCTTTGCAGAGCTTCGCGAGAGCAATGCCGATGCAGCCGCTCCCCGCGCACAGGTCGAGAACCTTCCGCTCCGAGAACCCCCGCGATCCGAGAAATTCTGCGGCAAGCTCCACCGCCGTCTCGGTATCCTGGCGCGGAATAAGCACGCCCTCGCCGACCTTGAAATTACAGCCGTAAAATTCCCATTCCCCGAGAATATATTGCAGCGGATAACCCGACAGCCGCTTTTCAAGCATCTCCCGCGCGGCGCTTACAATGTTCTCCGAAACCTCCGCGTTCGGCTCCGACAGCAGCTTTATCTGAGGGATCCCCGCCTCAATAAGAATTTGCCGCGCCTCAAAGCCCGCGTTCTCAAAGCCGTTGTCGGCAAGCGCGCAGACAGTCTCTCCCAAAAGCTCGCGAATCCTCATCACCAGTTGTCGTCCTCGCCCTCTTTCGGTAAGCAGGGGATCACCGCCGCGATAGCCGTTTCTATCTGAGAATCGTCCGGCTCGCGCGTTGTAAGCCGCTGCATAAACAGCCCCGGCGCGCTCAGTATTTTGGTGAACGGGTTGACATACCGCCCCGCAAGCCGGATAAGCTCGTAAGAGATCCCCACGATAATCGGCAAAAACGGCAGTTTAATTGCAACTCTTAAAACCGCCCCCAGCGCGAGATTTTCAATCCCCCACCATTCCGCGGGATTTATCGGGATCACCGAGTATACGATAATGCTAACCAACAGTGTTATGATAATGAAGCTGGTGCCGCAGCGCGGATGAAACCGCGTCATCGGACGGATATTATCGACCGTAAGCTCTTTTCCCGCCTCATAGCAGGCGATGGTCTTGTGCTCCGCGCCGTGATAGCCGTACATACGCTTCATGGTGCTCATCTGCGCCACAACAGCCATATACCCCACAAAAAGCAGCAGCTTCATAACTCCCTCAAACGCCGATTTCCAGATAGAAATATCCGCCTCGACAGCGTTTTCGATAAGCGAGAATAAAAAGCTCGGCATAAACAAAAACGCCACGATCATCACCGCGATCATAAGAAACACCAGCAGCCCCGCGATCGCCTCGCCGACAGCCGCCGCGCCCTTTTCGCCAAAGCACTTCACCAGCCATTTATCGAACTTGGTCGGCTCCTCGTCCTCGCCGATGCCGCTTATCTCGGCGGATTTATTTATGCAGGAATAGCCCTCTCTTAAGGTTTGAACGAAATTAAAGCAGCCGCGGATAAACGGGGCTTTGTTGTACCATTTTTTCTCGGGAAGCTCCCACTGCTCGATGTGAAGCGCTCCGTCCTTTTTTCGGACAGCCATAGCTCCGACGGAGACCCCCTTCATCATGATCCCCTCGATCAGCGCCTGACCGCCGACGGTAGTTTTTTTACCGGTGTCTTTATTACTCATCTTGCAGCCTTTCCGGCGACCTCTCTTCCGATTTTTCTTTTTTGGGAGCCAACGGCAGCGTGATAGTCACCGTAGTGCCAACGCCCGGCTCGCTCTCGACCTCCAGCAGCCCCCCGTGCATCGAGATGATCTCATCCGCCACCGCAAGCCCGATGCCCGAGCCGTGCTTGGTGCTGTTTGCCTTGTAGAACTTCTGCTTTACCTTAGGCAGATCCTGCGGCGCGATCCCCACGCCCGTATCCGCGATCGAAATGATAACAGAGCTTTCCGTCTTCTCGGCGATTATCTCGATAGAACCGCCCGCCTCGGTATATTTCAGCGCGTTGTCAATGATGTTGATGAACACCTGCCGCAAGCGGTTTTTGTCGCCGACGACCGCGCACATAAATTCCGGCTCGTTGTAGCTTATGGAGATATTCTGCTTTTTAGCCTTGTCGTTGTAGATAAGCAGCGCGTCCTCAAGCTCCGCGATAACGTCAAGCGTCGTGGAGATAAGCGAAAAATGCCCGCTCTGGATCCTCGAGAAATCCAGCAGCTCCTCCACCATGCGTTCCAGTCTGCGCGTTTCGCCCGATATTACCTTCATTCCTTTCGAGAACGTCTCCGGATCGTACCCCGATTCCAGCGTCTCGCTCCAGCCCTTGATAGCCGTCAGAGGGGTTCTCAGCTCATGCGACACCGAGCTAATAAAATCGTTTTTTATCTGCTCAGAATTCTCCAGCTCGTTCGCCATATCGTTAAACGCGCTCGAAAGCTGCCCTATCTCGTCCTTTGATGTAACGGGGATTCTTTCCGAGAAATTCCCCGTCGCAAGCCGTTTTGCGGTTGAGCTTATCTGCGATAAAGGAACGCAGATAGACTTTACGAAATAAACCCCCATCAGTATAACGACCAATAAAACGAACGCGCTGATAGACAGCGACACCGCCATAATAGTCGAGATCTGATTGTCCACCAGCTCCAGCGAGCAGACGAATCTCAGCGCGCTGATGCTGCTCGACGGACGCGCAATAATGATAGTCACCGCGAGAATGTTCTCCGAGCTTACTCGCCCCATAAAAACGCCCAGCCCGTCCTCGCTCCCGAGGGCGGTCTCATAGTCGGGCATATAGTAGGTCTTGTCCGGTGAAAATCCGCTCGACGAAAGCGTCACCTGCCCGTCACGGTTTACTGACATAAGCTCCATCTGATCCTTCTTATCGAAGTTCTCGATGATCCTGCGGACCTCCGAAGAATAGCTCGAGGAAAGGTCCTCGTAAAGACGCGTGAGAACCATCTCCGCCGCGTTCGCCTCGGAGATGACATAGCTCTCCGCCGAGCCGTAATAAAACTGCCGCGTGAAGTAGTAGATAGCAATGTTCACGATGATAAGCAGTATCCCCACCACCGAAAGCGTATTCACCATCCACCGCATGGCGATAGAACGGCTCCCGAGATTAAAGCGCTGTTTGCTTATTTTCTTGTTGGTATCCATCAGCCGTTCCATTTATAACCAAAGCCCCATACCGTCTGGATATAGCGCGGCGTAGAGGGGTCTTCCTCGATCTTCATTCTGAGTCTTCTGATATTCACGTCGATGACCTTGTCCTCGCCGACGTAAGAATCGCCCCAGATATGCCGCAGGATAGAAAGTCTGTCCATAGGGGAATTCCTGTTCTTCATCAGCAATTCGAGTATCTGGTATTCTATCTGAGTAAGGTCAACGGGCTTTCCGTGATTGTAGAGTATCCTGCTCTGATAATCCAGCGTAAACTGCCCGGAGTTTATGACTTTAGGTTCCTCGCGGCGGGCGCGGTTTACGCTCACGCGCCTGTGGATAGCGTCCACGCGCGCCACCAGCTCCGACGGCGAAAACGGCTTAGTAACATAGTCGTCCGCGCCGATCATAAGGCAGTTTACCTTGTCGATTTCCTGGGACTTCGCCGAAAGCATGATAATGCCGATGTCGGTGCTCTGCTCTCTGATCCATCGGCAAAGCGCGAACCCGTCCATACCCGGCATCATAATATCCAGCAGCGCGACGTCAAAGCTGCCGCCCTGCCTTTCGTATTCGGAAACAGCCTCCTCGCCGCTCGCTACGTCCGTAACGTCATAGCCTGCCCTGCGAAGATTGATAACCACAAAATCGCGAATCGAGTTTTCGTCCTCGACAACCAAAATTCTCTTCATAATTCCCTCTGAAAATCATCTTAAAAGTAATTACAAAACAATAAAGCTGTTAGAAAGCTCGCTTTCGGTAAGCGCCATATTCCAGGTCTTATAACTTGCCGATTCAATAAGGCAAAAAAGCGTGTCCTCGCTCTCTCCGAGGACCTTCAGCGACTTCGCCGCCTCCATCGCCTCGGGGTCGTCCTTGTCCACCGAGCGTATCCTCATAAGCTCGGTCTCCTCCGAGATCTCCAGCCCCGTTTCCTCGTTGTAGGAAATAAAGACGATCTCGTTGTTCGGGAAATCCGGCACCGCCGAGACCACTCCCCGCCATCGGTTTGGGAACAGCAGCGCGAATCGGTATTTCCCCGAGAAATAGCTGTAATGCTTTGCGGAAAACTTGTCGTCAGCGACCGTATACCACATCACCGCGCAAAGCTGCTCGGGAAGCGTTCGCGTCTCATACCCGGGAAGCGGCGTGGTCGAAGGAATTTCCACAAACCCGTCGCCGTCGATGTCATAGCAGTATATCTCCGCCATATAGTCGTTTACTAAGCGCGAAATAGTGGCAGCCGCGGGATTTTGCCCCACGCTGTCCGGGCAGTACAGACTGTTTCCGTAACAGTACAAAACGTCCGTGCCCGATTGCCCGCCGCCCTTCGAATAGTCGAGAAACAGCGCCGTGATGTTCTCCGAAAGTGCTCCCGAAGTAACGCGGATATAGTCGACAGCGCCGCCGTACAGCTCGGTCTCCGAGATCTTCTCAAACCCGTTTTCGCCGTCGGTAAACAGCATAGCCGTAGAGACCTGGTTTATCTTATCGGTAGTCACCGCCAACAGCTCGCTCTGCCCGTCCATATCGAGGTCGTAAACCTGCAATATCGAGTAGGACGAATAGTACAGCTGCCTCGGCGTAGTCCCGTCGTAGTTCAGCACCGAAAAAGCCTTTTCCGTCTGATTGAACAGCGTGTAGCAGATGATGATATCCGTGACCTCCACGCTTCCGAGCTTAGCGAAGCTGATGCTGTCAACTTCGTTTCCCGCGCACGCGAGGTCGTAGACCGCCTCCCACTTGCCATCGTTTTTATCGAGAATTTTGAGCCTCAGCGCGCTTTCACCCGACTGAACGTTTTTGCTCTCATAGAATACCATAGCTTCCGTCCCCGGCTCGTCGTCGATGTTCTCGATAACGAACGCCGAGCGATAATCGCCGCTTTTCGGGTATTTGAGCTTTACGTTTTGCCCGACGCTGCCGATAAGCTCGCGGTAGATCTCGGTTTGTTCTTCGGTCAGCTTAGGGGGAGTAAGCAGGTTCTCCACCGAACCCGCCGCCTGACACCCGCACAAAGCAAGGCAGATCAGGCAAACAAGGAATATTTTTAACTTCACGAAATCCTCCATTTTTTAAGGAACCACAATATATACATATTATACCACAATCGAACACAAATTGCAATACTTTTTTACAAACAACCGACAAAAAAGAAAAACGGACTAAAACAGTCCGTTTAAATCGTGTCAATCGTTTTGGGAACCCGCAGAACAAAGCGCGCAGATCCCCGCAAAAGCGAAAACGCCAACCGCAATGTGAACTAACGGCGGAAACGCGAGGTAGTAAGCGTCGATCCCGTGCAAAAACTGGAAATTCCTCTCTGCCTCTGCCGCCGAGAATACGATCCGCAAGGAGATCTCCTCCGAAAAGAACAGCTTCGCAAGCCCCGTTGCGATAGCGGAGGAAAGCGTCATAGCCGAAACCGCCGCGCCCCAGCCGCAGAAAAAGTTCTTGGTAAGCCGCCCCTCGTTCCCCGAGAGCAGCTTCCCCGCCATAACGAAGAACAGCGCTCCCAGAACCACGCTCAGCGCCTCGATGAGGTATTCGGGGAAAGTCGCGATAGCCATGCGGTTCATAAAGCAGTAAATTCCGCGCGCGACGAAATAAAGCCCGCCGAACGCGTATGAGAACCCAAGCCCCGGCTTAAATTCCTTTTTGTAGAGCGTCACAAACGCGATGATCCCCAATATCAGCGCAAACGCGAGGTCAATGATCATGAGGAATACCGACGGATTCAGTCCTCCTCCGGAGCCGTTCCCGCCTAATTGATCGAATTGAGAAATTCCCTCATACGCCGCGCACAGCGCGATGAGCAATAGCCCCGCGCCGAAAGCGATCGCCTTGCCGTCCACGATGTCCGAAGCCTTTGCCCTACGAAGCCCGCCGTTCTCGCCGAAGCCCGCCGCCAAAACCGCGCAGACCGCCGTCAGCAAAATCGCGCCGTAGTACAGCAGATTGCATAAAAGCGTGCTGTCGTGGTTCAGCAGACCCGTTTTCATGTCCGTCCGAGCGATCCCGAGCATTCTCGCCGCGGTGCCGAGTACGACCCCCGCAGCCGTTATAATAGGCAACATTATGCCGCTTTTTCTCATAGTAAAACTCCCTTGCAAGCAATAAAACTAAGAAATTATAAGATAATTATATAACAAATCAATGTATTTGTCAAGGGGAATAATAAGCTCAGCGTTCGCCGAGAGGAACATAGTCCTTGTTCTCCGCGATCGCCTTGTAAGCGGGGCGGATAATGCGCTTGCCGTTGATCATCTCTTCCATTCTGTGAGCGCACCAGCCCGCCATTCTCGCGCACGCGAACAGCGCCGTATACATCTCCACGGGTATCTTCAGCATTTTGTAAACAAGCCCCGAATACATATCAACATTCGCGCATATATTTTTTATGTCCCCGCGTTCCTCTTTAAAGACCTCGGGAGTAAGGCGCTCGATGCTGTCCAGCAGCTTAAATTCACGCTCAAAATCGGTTCCCTTCGCAAGCTCCATAGCGTTTGCTTTGAGGATTACCGCGCGCGGGTCGGACAGCGTGTAGACCGCGTGACCCATGCCGTAGATAAGCCCGGACCTGTCGGCAGCTTCTTTTCTGAGAATACTGCGCAGATACGCGCGAACCTCGTCGTCGTCCTCCCAGTTCTTAACGCCCGATTTAACATAGTCGAGCATCTCCATGACCTTGATGTTCGCACCGCCGTGACGGGGACCTTTAAGCGAACCGATAGCCGCCGCATACGCCGAATACGCATCCGTTCCCGACGAAGAAACGGTGCGGCAGGTAAAGGTGGAGTTGTTACCGCCGCCGTGCTCCGCGTGAAGCATGAGACACAGATCCAGCAACCTCGCCTCCTCGGGAGTATAAGCGCGGTCGTCGCGCAGCGTCGAAAGAATACTCTCCGCCAGGCTCTCTTCCTTGTTGATCTGGTGCATTACCATAGATTCTTTGTGATAGAATCTTCTCACCGCCTGATAAGACGCCACCATAATAGCGGGGAGCTTGGAGATGACCGAGATCGCCTGAAGCATCTCTATTTCCGGGGAATTGTTTTCGGGATCGCTGTCATAGCTGTAAAGAGTCAGCACCGACTGCTGCATTTTGTTCATGATATTCGGCGAGGGATTTCTCATTATCACGTCCTCGGCAAAATACGGCGGAAGCTCGCGGTATTCTGCGATCAGCTTAGAAAAGCCCGCCAGCTCCTCCCTGTTCGGAAGAACTCCCAGCAGCAGCAGATAAGCCACTTCCTCATAACCGAAGCGCTTTTCGTTTATAACGCCCTTTACAAGGTCGCGCACGTTGTAGCCGCGGTAGATAAGCTCGCCCTCGATAGGCAGTTTGTCGCCCTCGCTGATAACGTAACCGTGAACGCAGCAGACGTTAGTGATGCCCGCCACAACGCCCGAGCCGTCGGCGTTACGAAGCCCGCGCTTTACGTTGAACTTGTTGTAAAGCGAGCCGTCGATAACGCTGTTGTCAACGAAATCCTCGCACATCCGGCGGAACTTGTCGGTATCCTTCAGTTCTTCGATCTTGTCTAAAATTTTGTCCATAAACGCACACCCTTTATTCAAATTATCCATCTATAAATTCCATTATACTATATTTTTCCGATAAAGTCAAGTGCATTTATGAATAATCGCCGCTCGGATATTGCAAAACGCACATCTGAGAATTATCCGCGCCTCCGACAAGGAGCATACATCCTAAAGTATAAGGAGAAATCTTAATGCCCAAAAAGATAACGATCGTGTCTGCGGCAGCGTTGGTGCTGCTGCTGATAACGGTGTTTGTGATGCTGAAGGTCACAAGCATGAAAAAATTGCCCGACGAAGAGCCGCCGCAAAGCGTAAGCGTGCTGTTCCCCGAGAAGAACGAAATACTGATCGTAAGCTACGAGGAATTTCTCGCGGGCTGCGTCCGCGGACTTTTGCCAAGCGGCGCCGAGCCGCACCCCGAGGCGATTCGCGCGGTAGCGATAGCCGAACACAGCCGCGCGATGTATTCTCTGAAGAATAAAAAGTCCGTCGAGAATTACGGCACGGATTTCGCCGCGGGCGAGGACTTCCCCTACGACCCGGACAAGACCGTTCCCAAGGAAATAACCGCCGCTGTAAAGGAGCTTCCGAGGCTGACATACGAAGGCGAGCCGTTCAACGCGCAGATGTGCAAGATCTCGGCAGGCAAAACCGACGCCGCCCCGCCCGTATCCGAGTCGATCGCGCTGCTTAACGACATGAACGCCAAGGGCTACGAAAGCAGCAGCGCGTATACGCCCGAGGAGGTGCGCCGCGCGATGGGCTTTTCCAAGGTCTCGGGGAATTTCGGCGAGTGGTTTTCCGACCCCGTCTACGCCGACACGGGAACGCTCTTGTTTATAGACTGCTGCGGCACTCGGCTCACAGGCGCGGAGCTTCGCCGCCTGCTTTCTTTGAGGAGCACCGCGATATATGTGGAATACCGCGAGGATAAGTTCTATTTCACCTGCAAGGGCTGGGGCGAAAACCGCGGCATGAGCGTCAACGCCGCGATATTTCTCGCAAACTCCGGCAGCACCGCCGAGGAGATACTCGAGGTATTCTACCCGAACGCCGAACTTAGCAGTTGACAGTTAACAGTAAAAACCGCCCGACAAAAGTCGAGCGGTCACAGTCACTTTAAAGACTTCCGAGAAGCCCTCAGATACAAGGAAGCCGCGTCTCGGCTAGCCGTTGTGGCTGCCGAGATGCGGCTGACGAAGTAGATGAGGGCTTATCGGAAGTCTTTTATGTGTTTTCCATTTGTTCCAGCTTATCCTTATACGGCTCGAGAGCCTTATTCATGTATTCTTCTTCGGCGGGAGTCACTTCGCCAAGCGACGCAAGTCCAAATACAACGCCCAAAAACTGTCCCGCGAGCTTTTCCGCCTCCTGCTTAGCCTCCTCGGGGATATCATCGGCTTCATAGCCCTCGTATTTCTCCGAGAACTCGATCATCTTCTCAACGACCTTTATGTACTGCTCCGTAAGTAACTTTACCTCCGGGCGAACGGTGTCGTCGCTTACAGCAGGCTCGGGATCTTTTGCGGGAACACTGGAGCTTGACTTCGTGCTGCTTGCAGTCGACTGAGAACTGCTCTGCGGATCTTTTGGAACAGTCGAGCTTGACTGTTTGCTGCTGCTTTCGGGAACCGACGACGATGTGGTCGTGCTTTGCTCCGCGGGCTTGGGAGCTTCGGAGCTTGTGCTCGAACTGCTGCTCGAAGACTCCTCCGGAGTGCTCACAGTGGAGCTTTCCGCAGGTTCCTCGGGGAACTCGGAAGAGCTCGAAGACTTGCTGCTTGATTTGCTAGACGAGGTAGTCGAGGAAGAAGAATCGGACAGATCGCTGCTCGTTCCTTCTTTGGTAGCGCACCCTGCCAGCGACAGAGTCATGACAGCCGCAAGAAAAATCGCCGTAATTTTTTTCATTATGTATACCTCCCGAAAAATATTTGTTAATAATATTATAGTCGAGAAACACCCCGTTGTCAATACCCCCGGGGAATAGTTTAAGGAAAAAACCGCCCGGTCATTGTCGGGCAGAGGATTTATATTAATTTAATCCATAAAATTTAGGCATGCAGTCTGTTGTGTTAATACAGGTTGTCCACAATGGAATTAATAAAGCTACGCCCAATATTGCCGGAATAATATAAAGTCTTTTACCTATGTAGCCTAAAACAAACGAAAAGAACAGTAGAATTATCATAGCTACTGCAAGGAAACATCCCCAAATGTTTTTGATAGTAAAATAAAAAATAAAATGAAACAATCCTATTATCGCCAGAATTACAAGCACCTTCCCCACATCACCGTTTCTAAACGCTTTAGCACGTTCCATTTGTTCTTGGCGTTTATCTCTTTCTGACTGTTGTCGCAATCTCTCCGCTTCATTCTTCTCTTTCAGAATATCTACTTGCTGTCTTCCTAGTTCAACATCACGATATGCTTGAAATTGTATTTTCGCAATTTTAACCTCGTCGCTTTCGTTAAGCAAACCCGAAACGGAATAGCAGGTCCCACAAAATGGACATCTTGCAATTGTTTTTGTGGGATCAACCTCAAGTATACCGCCACAGCTTTCGCATATTAACCTAGATTCTCTATTATTATCTGAACTCATAATACCCTCTCAAATTTAATTTATATAATTAAAAATATACCATAAAAAACCATAAAATATCAAACTCTTCTGCCTTCACAAGCAAGGAAGAAGTTCTCAGTATTCCTTGTTCCGCCTGAGCAGATACCGCAGATACGCGAACGCGGCGTCCTCGCCCTTGACCGCGAGGATCTTCAGCAGCTTTTCCAGAAGCGCGGAGGTCTCCGGGTGGATCTTGCGGCGAGCCTTTCCCCGCATAAAATACTTAAGCGCGGAATCGGGCTTGTAGTCCTTGCCCTGATATATCTTGCTTGCGGCGACCCTGTCGCAGAACATCTCCGCGACATATCGCAGCGGCATTTTAACGGGTTCTGGCTGTTTTGTTTTGGGATTATAGTCGGTCCAGTATTCGAAGTGGTGGCGGTTTCTGCCCTTGTGGTGCATCCACGCGAGCGAGTAGCCGTATTCCTCGCGTTCCGCCTCATTCGGAGAACGCGTTCCGACATAGAACCTGGCTCCCGGCAAAAACTCCGACGGCGAGTATTTCGACAGATCGTGAAGCAAGCCCTGCCGCAGTATTCCGGCCTTGGCGCAGTGCGCGATGACCCGGTGGCGGTGGCGCGTTATTGTTTTAAAGTGAAGGAATGCCGATTTCAGGGACATAACGATCCTTTCTCAGATACGGACTGCCGTTTGTTTTTTGGTGGGAATTTTCGGGGAATACCTGTGGGCTGCGGCTCAGTGCGCGGCTTGTTTTTTCTAGGAACCGCATCACCCTAAACGCGCCGCGATCCGCCTGCGGACACGCCGTCAATCGCAAAACGTCTCTAGAGGGAAACGCTCCCGACCCCCGGAACACGGCTGCGCATGGCAGCGTGGAGCGGGCGCGCGTTTTCCGCTTCGCGGAAAACCCCACTGCGTTGCAGTGGGAATTCGCTTTGCGAATTGCGCGCCCGCGCCGTCTGCGTCACGGAACACGGCTGCGTGCGGTGGGGGCGTTCACCGCATTCGTGGCTTTGGCTCACTTGCTTCGCTCGCCGAGCGCCCCCAAGCGCCGCGAAACCGCGTCAAACAGCGGACTTTGGGGATTCTCCGCCTTGAGGGCGGTACATACCGTTAAAGATCGGTCGGAGCTTTTTGTAGAGGACTACCGCGACGATCGCGGCAACCAAGCCCTTTACGAAGGTAAACGGCATATTGAAGATCACCAGACACTGAGCAAGCCCGCTCACACCAGGGACAATATCCTGATACTTCCCGATGATCGTGTCAAGCGACATTGCCTTCATGTACGCCGGGTAGACGATGAAATAGTTCGACGGGAAGCTCACCAGAGCCATCAGAACCGCGCCCGACAGGCACCCGATAACCGCCCTCGAGATCTTGGGCGTCTTGTGGGCGATAAACCCCGCAGGCAACACCAGAGCCGTACTGAGAATGAAGTTCGACAGCTCGCCGACGCCCGCCGTGCTTGTGGTAAACAAGCCCCAGAAGTTCTTCAGAAGGACTACGAACACGCCCGACACCGGCCCCATCGTAAGCGCCGCCAGCATCGCCGGCACGTCCGAGAACTCGAACCTGATATAGCTCGGCATCATCGGCACCGAGAACTTCGGCACCTCCGAAAGCACTATGGACAGCGCTCCCATCAGCGCAGTGAACACCAGTCTGCGCACGTCAAATTTCTTCGACTTTTTACCATTGTTTTCCATTTGTGGTACTCCTTTTCCTCGGGGGAAAACAGAAAGCCCGCTTTGCCGCAGTCTGAAGCCGTTTCAGACCGCTCAAGCGGGACGCTGAGTGAGTATTTTAGCTCGCCTCTGATTCTTTCATCCGGACTATACCGTCGGTATCGGAATTGCACCGATTCAACTCAATGCTTGCATGGAAATTGACGGTTTTTGCGGTTTACAGTTTTTGGAACTCCTCGAAAAACACCCGAAAACGCCCGTTTATTCCCCGAAAATGACCGAAATCGTCTTTCTGTTTTCTGACAATTTTGGAAATTTTCTACGGTTTTGGGAGCTTTTGTGATAATCTGGAAATTCTCGATAAAAAACCGCAAAGATCCGTTTCCTTTTGCAGCGCATTTCGCTCGCGGACTGTCACCGCCGGTGGGGAATCTCACCCCGCCCCGAAACAGATAATTTATTCTAAGGATTGCAGTCATCTGCAGTCCTTACTATGTTATTATATTACTTTTATTCCGATTTGTCAATAGTTTTTTCTAAATAATATGCTCGGTAAGCCAGGTCAGAATATCATTATAGCTCAACTTCCCCGACGCTGCCCCAAGCCCTAACTCAACAAGCTCATTTTCAGTGCATTGAAGTTCAATACCATTCAACTCCAGAAAAATCAGCATCACATGTATTCCTGTGCGCTTGTTGCCGTCAACAAACGGGTGGTCGGCAATGATCGAGTGACATATTACGGCAGCCTTTTCAAGAAGCGTGGGGTACAGGTCTTTGCCGCCAAACGTCTGGAAAGGGGAATTTAACGCAGAATTCAACATTCCCTTGTCCCTTATTCCGTCAATTCCACCGGTCATTTCAATCATTCTGGAATGTGCCGATACAACTTGTTGTTCGGTCAGTCCGTTCATTTGGCAAGCTCCTTATATGCCTCAATATGTTTACCGATAAGCCGATCGGAGATACGAGCCGCTTCATCGTCTGAAACAAATTTAAGCTTGTCGGTGTTGGGAAGCTCCATAATAACATACCTGGGCGCGTTGTTCTCCAATATGATCGCCGCACCGTTTTCGTCAACAAGTCTTGTCACTTTGGAAAAATCACTGCTTGCCTCGGTTATTGAGATCATTGTATTAATGTCGATCATCATCGAGATCACTCCTCTCTGTATACAGTATACTCCGAATCCACAAGAAATTCAACATATTTTAAAATTTGTTTTTTATTCATTCTATATTCTGTATCTGCTCGCGGATCTTTTCGATCTCGCTCTTCTGATCGACTACTATCTTCGTGACCTCGATGTCCTGCACCTTGGAGCCTATGGTGTTGGTCTCGCGGTTCATTTCCTGTACGAGAAAATCCAGCTTTCTGCCTATCGGCTCCTCGCTGTCGAGCATTTCGCGGAACTGCGCTATATGGCTGCGAAGCCGAACAGTCTCTTCATCGACGGCGGTTTTTTCGGAGAATATTCCCGCTTCGAGAAGGATTCGGTTCTCGTCCGCGATCTTGCCCTCCAACACCTCGCACATCTTATCGTACAGGCGTTTTCTGTATTCCTCGACAATTTTCGGAGAGCGTTCCTCAACAAAATTAACGTTATTTTCAATGACCGAAAGCCGCGAGGAAATGTCCGCTTTCATCCGCGCGCCCTCGGTTTCCCTCATTCTTATGAAATTCACAAGCGCCTGCTCGGCTACCGTTTTCAAGTCCTCCCAGAGCTGCTCTTCGTCAGCCTCCGCTTTCACCACCGTGAACGCATCCGGCAGGCGCATTACCGACGCCAGCGACAGATCGTCCGTCAACCCCAGCTCGTCCTTTATCTCGCGCAATGCCTCTACGTATTCCCGTATTACTTCTTTATTCGCGGTTATCTTCTCGCTGAGCGCGGTGACGTTCTGGACCTGAACCGACACCTCCACCTTGCCGCGCGATATCTTCCCCTGGAGCAGCGATTTGAGCCTCTCCTCGGCGAACGAATACGCGCGCGGAAGTCTGCTTGAAAACTCGTAATAACGGTGATTTACCGAGCGTATCTCCACCGTTATGTCTCTGCCGTTCAACACCTCGTGTCCCCTGCCGAAGCCTGTCATGCTTTTGATCATTTCTTTACTCCTTCAATTCAATATAATAAAAATACCAGTGAGTTTCGTACAAATACGCTTCGCCCAAGCGTCTGAAGCCGCTCTTTTCATACAGCGCCGCGGCGGCGTTATTCTCCGTGCCTACAAGCAGCACTATTCCGTCATAGCCGCGGTTTTTCGCTTCTGTTTTGAGGAATTCCAACAGCGCCGAGGCTATCCCCTTTCGGTGGTATTCGCGGCGCACTCCAACGCGTCCCAGCTCGCCGAGATTCTTTACCGTGCCGTCCAGAAAATCGGGGCGGGATATCTCCTCGTATTCACCGAGGTAGGCGGATGCGATTATAACGCCGTTTTCGGTCACTTTATACAGGGAGCTTGCCGCTATGTCGGCGCGGACGTGCTCGAGCGTCGGATAGTGACCGTCCCAGGTGCAGCCCGGCTCGCCTATCAGCGAACGGTATATCTCCGCTATTTCCTCCGCGTCCGATACTTTGGCTTTCGTTATTTCATACATCTTCGCTTGTTTCCTCGGGGGATTGCTCTGTGGGTTCTTCGGATTCCTCGGGAGATTCTTCCTCGGATTCCTCGGAGGCTTGCTCTGCGGGTTTCTCTGTGGATTCTTCGGATCCCTCGGGGGCTTGCTCGTCCTTCAATTTCTCGAAAAAGCGCTGGCGCTGCTTCTTCGCGACTCTCACAAGCCGCGGGCGATTATACCGCTGTACCGCAACAAACGAAAAATCAAACAGTGCCGCTGCCAGTGAAGTGAGCAGATACAGCCAGACGTTTCCGAAAAATATCGTAGCAAACATCACCAGAAAGCTCGCTATCATATTCACCTCGTGGCGCACCTCGACCCGACAGGTAGCGTCGATTATGTCCTCGACGGACTGCTTTCTCAATGTGAAATCCGTTTCGTCGAGCTTGGGAAGGCGGCTCTTTATGCGGCGCATTCCCACCGCTTTATAAAAGCTCTGCTCGGCGTCGCTGGTTTCGTACCACTCGGCGGAGGGATCTACCCCGTTTTTCATTGCGGCTTCGCACGCCATTTCTATCACCAGTCTCACTATGATATGATAGCTTACTATCATTGCCAGTACGCCGATCACCAGGAACGCGTCGGTCTTTTCCTTGACGAAAAGTCCCAGAAAAACAAACATCAGCGCGAGGCTTGCCGCGGCTACTATATACATGGTTTGCTTTGAACTGCTCATAATAATCCCTTTTCCTCCATTCTCTGCGCCGCGAGCATCAGTCCCGTTTTTCCCGTCGGGAAGGTCAGCCCGCCTTGAAGCCATACCGCGTACGGCTCTCTGAGCGGCGCGTCCGCCGATAGCTCTATCGACGAGCCCATTGTGAACGCGCCCGCCGCCATTATCACCTTGCTGTCATAGCCGGGCATATCCCACGGCTCGGGGGTGACAAAGCTGTCTACCGGTGAGCCGCTCTGGATCCCCTCGCAGAACGCTATCAGGCGCTCGGGGGTGCCGAGCTTCAATGCGGCTATTATGTCGGTGCGCTTTTCGTCGTATTTTGGGAACGCTTCGAAGCCCAATTCTCCGAAAAACGCCGCCGCGAATACCGAGGTTTTCAGCGCCGCACACACCGCTTCCGGCGCGTGGAACAGCCCCATGTACATTCCGCGGAGCTGACCAAGCGAACATCCCACCTCGCGGCCCGAGCCGGGACAGGTGAGGCGGTATGCACACTGCTCTACAAGCTCGTGTTTTCCCGCTATATAGCCGCCCGTTTCGGCTATTCCGCCGCCTAAATTCTTTATCAGACTCCCAACTATCAGGTCGGCTCCGACGGCGGTGGGTTCTATGTCCTCCGCCAACTCGCCGTAACAGTTGTCCACCATTATTATGCAGCTCTTATTTACCGAGCGCACGGTCTTGATAATTTTCTCTATCGTTCCCACATCGAAAGAGGGTCGGAGCGAATACCCGCGCGAGCGCTGGATATACGCCACGCGGCACTCCTTTGCCATTTCGGTTATCTTCTCATAATCGGGCGTGCCGTCGGGGAGCAGCTCCGCCTGCTTATACTTTACGCCGAATTCCGACAAGGAGCCGCAGCCGATTCCCGAGACGACGTCTTGGAGCGTGTCGTAAAGCGCGCCCGTCAGCGACAAGAGCGTGTCGCCCGTTCGCAATACGCCGAACAGCGCTACTGTCAGCGCGTGGGTGCCGTTTACGAAATTGTGGCGCACTAACGCGTCCTCGGCGCCCAGCACCTGCGCGAACACCGCGTCAAGCCTGTCTCTGCCGTCGTCGCCGTAGCCGTAGCCTGTGGTTCCCTTTAAGTGCGCTTCGCTGACTTTATTGTCGATAAACGCCTTAAGCACCCGCTCGCCGTTTAACTCGGCGAGGGCGTTTAATTCCTCAAAACGGTAACGGCATTTTTCCAGAGCGGAAGCCGCCGCCGATGCGATTCTTTCACTGTATTCAAAAACAGACATTATATTCCTCATTTCAAAAATTATTCCATTTAAATTATATCACAAATCCGGCGGCTTGTCAATTATATGCGTTTTTTCTCTTACATCTTACCTCTAAAATTCTTACTTCTATTAAATTTGTCCGCTATCATAAATGAGTTCTTGTCAACATACTATTTACTGTTAGATTACGTTAGGGGGGAATTATCTTTGAAACAGCGCACTGAAAGTAATCAGGAAAGATGTGTTATACTTGGAAAATATATTGTCGAAAACAACGCGACTGTCAGGGCTACCGCGCGACAGTTCGGAATCAGCAAAAGCACCGTTCATCAGGATATCACCGTAAAGCTCGAGAAGGCTAACAAATCGCTTCACGACGAGGTCAAGGCGGTTCTCGACAAAAACAAACAGGAACGCCATATCCGCGGAGGAGAGGCTACTAAACGCAAATACAAAGAATTGTCGCAAAAGAAAATAGGTACATAAGCAATAAAAGGCTCCCCAAAATGGGGAGCCTTTGAACTTTGTTTGATTACTTTATCATGGAAGCTACTTCATCAGCGAAATTGTCTTCCTTCTTCTCGATTCCCTCGCCGCGCTCGTAACGCACGAATTCCTCGATCTTGATCGACGCGCCCTGTGCCTTTGCAACGCTTTCAACGTACTTGCCTACGCTCATGGTGTCGTCCTTGAAGTATTTCTGATCGAGCAGGCAAACCTCCTCGTAGAACTTTCTGATCCTTCCCTCGACGATCTTCTCGGCAACGTTTGCGGGCTTGCCCTCCTGCTCTACGAGCTTGGTCTGAACTTCCTTCTCGTTTGCGAGAACGTCAGCGGGTACGCACTCCTTGCAGATATACTGCGCGTTGAGAGCGGTGATCTGAAGCGCTACGTTCTTGGCGCAGGTGAGCACCTCCGCGTCGTCGGGCTTGTCGGTGGCGATCTTTACCATGGTTCCGAGTCTGCCGCCGTCGTGCATATACGGCACCAGAACGCCCTCCATCTTGGTGAAGCGGCGGATCTGGATGTTCTCGCCGATGGTCGCGATCTTCTCGGTGAGAAGCTCGGATACGGGCATATTCGCGCCGGAAGCGGTGCAGTTTGCGAGAGCTTCTACATCAGCAACATCATTATCAAGAATGGTGTCGGCGATGATCTCTACAAGCTCTAAGAACTTGTCGGACTTCGCGCAGAAGTCGGTCTCGCAGTTGATCTCGGCGATTACGCCGATGTTGCCCTTGGTCTTCGCCTTTACAACGCCCTCAGCGGCAATTCTGCCTGCCTTCTTCGCTGCCTTGGCGAGTCCCTTTTCACGCAGTATCTTTACCGCTTCGTCGCGGTTTCCGTCAGCTTCTACGAGCGCACGCTTGCAGTCCATCATGCCGCAGCCGGTCATTTCGCGCAGCTCTTTAACTTCCTGTGCAGTTATATTAGCCATTTCGTTTTCTCCTTATTTTTCGTTTTTATTCTGCTGCTTCTTCAACAGCCTGCTCGGGAGCTGCCGCGGCGGTTCCCTGGTTTGCGGAAATTACGGCGTCCGCCATTGCGCCCGCGATCAGCTTTACTGCGCGGATAGCGTCGTCGTTGCCGGGGATCACATAGTCGATCTCATCGGGATCGCAGTTGGTGTCTACGATCGCAACTACGGGGATCCCGAGCTTCTTTGCCTCGGCTACCGCGATCTTCTCCTTGCGCGGGTCTACTACGAACAGCGCGCCGGGGAGCTTCTTCATATTCTTGATTCCGCCCAAAAACTTCTCGAGCTTTTCGATCTCGAGGTTGAGCTTGATTACTTCCTTCTTGGGGAGCAGATCGAAGGTGCCGTCAGTCTCCATCTGGTGGAGCTGCTCAAGACGGGCAATTCTTCTCTGGATGGTCTTGAAGTTGGTCATCATGCCGCCCAGCCATCTCGCGTTTACGAAATGTGCGCCTGCGCGTACCGCTTCCTCCTTGATGGAATCCGCTGCCTGCTTCTTGGTTCCTACAAACAAGATCTCGCCGCCGTTTGCCGCGGTCTCGTGTACGAAGTTGTACGCCTCGTCCAGCTTCTTTACCGTTTTCTGAAGGTCGATGATGTAGATGCCGTTCCTCTCGGTAAAGATGTACGGCGCCATCTTCGGGTTCCAGCGTCTTGTCTGGTGTCCGAAGTGTACTCCTGCCTCCAGAAGCTGTTTCATTGATACTACTGCCATGTTCTTTTCCTCCTGTTTCGGTTGTTTTTTCCTCCACTGAAAACCACCGCGCCTAACGCATTGAGCGCACCATGGGCGGGCTGTCGCAGTGTGTGTATTCTCGGTCAGATGTTTCTCTAACCGCAACTACCATAATATTATACCACTTTTGGCATTTTATTTCAAGGGAAATTAATTCGTCTATTTGAACAAACTTCCTATGCCTTTTCCTCTGTGATTTGTGTAACTTGACGGCATTTCGCAGGACACAAGGATCGTGTCTTCCCCTATTACCTCAATATCGCACCACTTTATGAACAAGTCCTCCTCGCGCCCGAACAGTCCGAAAAACTTCGCGCGTCCGTACACGATCATGCGGCATATCTTCGCGGTGCAATTCTCAAACTCGATGTCGTCGGGGTAGCCGAGGCGTGCGCCCGTTTTTACGTTGATTATCTCTTTGCACTTCAGATCGTTAAAGCTGTATACCATAAGAATACCCCCTTGTACTGAGCCAACACCGCACAAAGACCGCCTGACGGCTTTGCACGGCATCTACTTGCAAATTTTCCGTCATTT
>JAFLUD010000059.1 GCA_022508965.1 Oscillospiraceae bacterium | reverse complement strand
CCCAGCAAGCCATGATGAAGTTCATGATAACGCCCGCGAGCAGCGTGTAGCCGAAGGAATAAACCGTGCCCTCTGTGGTAGCGCCGAACCATGTTCCGAACACCGCCATAAGGATAAGCGCCACGATGATTACCGTGAGGTTGGAGTCGAGAATCGCCGTAAATCCGCGCTGGAAGCCGTTCTTTACCGCGCCGTCGATGGTGCGTCCCGCCTTCAGCTCCTCCTTGATACGCTCGGCGGAGATAACGTTCGCGTCAACGCCCATACCGATCGACAGGATAATACCCGCGATACCCGGCAGCGTCAGCGACGAAGCGTTGTTAAATCCGAAGAATCCCGTGATAGCCGCGAACATACCCGCTACCTGACCGGTAAGCGCGATAACTGCCACAAATCCGGGCAGACGGTAGTAGATTATCATAAACACCGCGATAAGGCAGAACGCGATAAGACCCGCAAGCGCCATAGCGTCGCGCGCGCCGATGCCCAAAACGGGCGAGATGGTCGAAAGGCTCTCTATTTCCAGCTTGAAAGGAAGCGAGCCGCCGTTTATCTTGTTTGCGAGGTCCTTTGCGGAATCCTCGTCGAAGCTGCCCGAGATCTGGCAGCTTCCGTCGTTTATCTGCTCGTTGATCCTCGGATAGCTGATGCAAAGATCGTCCATCCAGATAGAGATGGTGTCGCCGACAAGTCTGCCTGTTGCCTCGGCGAAAGCGTCCTTACCGCTGGGCTTGAATTCCAGAAGCACTACCCACTCGTAGGTTCTCGAATCCTGGTCGACCAGGATATAAGCCGCCTGAGCCTTCTGAACGTCGCTTCCCGTGAGAACTATCTTCTCCAAAGTATCTCCGGTGGGAAGCCCCTCGTCGTCGACCTCGTATTTCTCGCGGAAGGTAAGCAGCGCCGTCTCGCCGATCTCGCGCACAGCCTGCTCGGGGTCGAACGAGTTATCGTCCGCCTGCCACGGGAACTGCACGATGATGCCGTTTGAAGCGGGGTCTACATACACCTCATAGTCGTTGATATTTTTGCTTACAAGACGCGTTTCGATGATGGACTTTGCCGCGTTGAGATCGTCCTGCGTAATATTATTTTCCGCGGCGTAGCTTTCGGGCACTCCGAAGGTAACGTTAACGCCGCCTCTGATATCGATACCCCATCTGATATCGTCGATTCCCCATACCCAGGATGTCTTGATATCGCCGTAATAGGTGCGGACTCCCATTGTGGAAAGAACCGCAAACGCGATTATAAGGAAAAAGACGATAAAGAACACGGGTTTTGTGATTCTGCTCTTCAAAAATTTCACTCCGTTCCTTTAGATTACAAAAATTGGCAGAAAGCCATATTCATATCACATCTATTTATTATAATACAAATTCTTGAATTAGTCAAGACAATTTTAATCTTTATTGTGTTTTTTTGGTGAAATTGTATCACGATACTTGAAAAATAATAGTTAATATGGTATAATATAGTGGAATATATTTGCCGAACGGCAATCAATCGAGAACAAAAGCATCCTTATGAAAGGAGTTCTTATGGAATACCCCAACAACAATTTCAATAACGACCCGCGGAATATTCAGCCGCAGCAGCCTCAGCCGCAGGCTCAGCCCGTGCGCGGAGCCGTCTCTAAGGGTGAGATGTTCGTCGCGACGAACCTTCTCAGTAAAATAGGCGTAGTCTTTCTGATAGCGAGCGTGATAGCGTTCTCGGCGGTGTCGGAGGGCTATCTCGACGCGTGGGTTCGCATGGCGCTGGTAATATCGGTAGGCGCGGTAATGCTCATTGTGGGATCTCTGTTCTTCAAAAAAGGCTCGGTGATATTCGCAAACGCGCTGATATACGGCGGCGTGGCGGAGCTGTTCATCTGCTCGCTTATAGGGTATCACGGCTTTGAGGTGTGGAACGAATACGGCTCGCTGATAATGGGCGCGATAGCCGCGGCGATAGGCTTTGTGATGATGCGGTTTACAAAGTCGCAGGGGCTTCTGATAGTAACCGAGGCGTTTGCTCTGCTTCCGATATTTACGGACACCACAGAGCTGTCCGTGGGAATAGCGGCGACGTACTTTATAGTGATCAACGCCGCCGTGGCGATAATCTCCCGCAAGAAGTATTACAACGCCGCGGTGATAGTAGGACTTTGCATGGCGATAATCGAGACCATCTGCGTGGCGGCAATGACCGCGGACGCGTTTGGAGATCCGACCGACGGCGCGCTTCATTCGGCGATCTTCACCATCGCTTTCGTGATCTGCTGTGCGGTGATCTATTCAAGCGCGCCGCTTCTCAACGCCCTTGACGAGGACGGGCAGCTCTCCGCGGGTGAGACCGCGCTTGTATGCGTTATCAACGTCACGTCGATCATCACGGTGTTTTCCGGGCTTTATTTTAATGTAAACGGCGACGCGGCTAACATCGCCGCCGGCGTGGGTCTGGGGATCCTGGCGGTCATCTACGCGCTTATCGCGACCGGCTACGCGCTGAAATTCTGGTCGCGCTGCAGCGTTACGACCGTGTTCATAAACCTCGTTCTGGCAACGGTCGTTTTCGGAGTTACATTCCTCATAGAGGACGAAGTCGCGCGTTATATCACGCTTCACGTCATCGCGGCGATCGTGCTTGTTCTCGGAGCGCTGCGCGACCGCAATTTGTTCAGGATATGGGGCTATGTTTTATTGGGAATAGCCGAGGTCTTGTTCCTCGCGCTGCTGCTTACGGACGACAGCGTCGTGGCGATCCTTACAAATCTCGCGCTGTGGTTCGGACTGCTGATATTCTTCATCGCGCGAAAGAAGACCGAAAGTACGCTGTTCAAAATTTACACCTGCCTGGCGTTTTTAAACGCGGGATTTTTAGGCTCGTATCTTATCTCCGAGCATCTCGCCGATTATCTGGAAGATATGGAGCTGTGGTCGCGGTCGGGCACAAGAGCGGCGTTTTCCGCGCTGGTGTGCGCGACGCTGTGGATGCTGCTGGGCTTTGTTGTCGGCAAGCTGAAATACCTGAAAGTATTGAGCAGCGTCTCGTCGTTCACGTTCTACGGAATAGGACTTTGCTGCCTGGGCTGGGGAAACCTTGTAAATTTCTTCAGCGGCTGGGGCAGCGCCTCCAAAGCGCTCGGTCCGGTGATGATAATAGTGACCGTTGTAGTGAACGTAGTCTCGGTATTGTCGGTGCTGGACATCACGCTCCAGATCGAGGGAATGGCTCCGAAGTTTGCGAAGGCTATCGGGCTGGTTGTCTCGGCGTATGCGCTGATGTCGCTGACGACGATCCTCGGGACCAACGATTTCGTGAAATTCACAAGCTGCATAATCAGTATAATTTATATAGCGACCGCGGTTGTCTGGATAGTTCTCGGCTTCTGGAAGCTCAACGCTCTGCTTCGCCGGTTCGGACTGGCGCTGGTATTGCTGGCGTCGACAAAGCTGTTCCTGTTTGACTTTATGGGAATAGACGCAATGGGAAGAACGCTTTTGTTTATCGGCTTCGGTATAACGCTTCTGGTGATCTCCTTCTCCTACGGTATAGGAGAAAAGCGCCTTAAAGACCGCATAAACAAGTCTTGACAAGCGGTTCAAAAAGTGGTAGAATATTGCTGACAAATAAATTCTTACGAAAGAAGGATAAATATGGATATCAAGATCCAAAAAACAGCGACCCCCAAAGAGAAGCCCGCCGACGAGACCAAGCTCGGCTTCGGGCACATCTTCACCGACCATATGTTCGTGATGAATTATGACACGGGCGAGGGCTGGCACGATGCGCGCATAGTTCCTTACGGCGAGATAACGCTGTCTCCCGCGGCGATGTGCCTGCATTACGGCCAGGAGATCTTCGAGGGTCTTAAGGCATACCGCACCGCCGACGGCTCTATACAGCTGTTCAGACCGCAGGAGAATTTCAAGCGAATGAACGTCTCCGCCGAGAGAATGGTCATCCCGCCCATAGACGAGGAATTCGTTCTCAAAGCGCTTATAGAGCTTCTCCAAGTGGAGAAGGACTGGGTTCCCCACACCGACGGAGCCTCGCTGTACATCCGCCCGTTCATTTTCGCTACCGATCCGTATGTGGGAGTAAGACCCGCCGATCACTATCTGTTTATGATAATTCTGTCGCCGTCGGGCGCGTATTATTCCACGGGACTGAATCCCGTAAAGATCTATGTGGAAGAAAAGTATGTCCGCGCGGTAAGAGGCGGCACGGGCTTTGCCAAGACCGCCGCGAACTACGCGATCTCCCTTAAAGGCCAGGACGAGGCACACCGCCAGGAATACGAGCAGGTGCTGTGGCTGGACGGCGTCGAGCAGAAGTATATCGAGGAAGTAGGCTCGATGAATATTTTCTTCGTAATAGACGGCGAGGTAATAACTCCCCAGCTCACCGGCTCCGTTCTCCCGGGCATCACCCGCAAATCCGCTCTCGAGCTTTGCAGTAAGTGGGGAATGAAGGTGTCCGAGCGCCGCATTACTATTGAGGAAATAGCAAGCGCCTACGACGCCGGCAAGCTCGACGAGGTATTCGGCACGGGTACGGCAGCGGTAATCTCCCCCGTAGGTCACCTCAAGTGGGGCGACAAGGTAATGGAGATCAACGGCAACAAGATAGGCGCTGTCTCTCAGAGACTTTACGACACCATGACGGGAATCCAGTACGGCAAGCTCCCCGATGACATGGGCTGGATAGTCAAGCTGTGATAGTTTAATAGGTATTAGGGATTAGAGATTAGTTTTTATGGGTCAAATCGAAGGCAATTTGTAAGGCGATTTGTAATGTATAAGTACGAGATCATCATATACTGGAGCAGCGATGACGAGCGCTATATCGCGGAAGTTCCCGAGCTTTCGGGCTGTATGGCGGACGGCAAAACGATGGCTGAGGCTCTTAAAAATGCAGATGTTATCATAGGCGAGTGGATAGAGACCGCCAAGGCTCTCGGCAGAGATATTCCCGAACCGAGGGGAAAAGCTCGCCTTTGCGTAACATTAAAAAAATTTTTACCCGCAAACCACGCGGGATAAGAAAGGAAACAATACACATGAACAACACCGAAAAATCCCTGGAAACGATAAAGACGCTGTGTATCCACAGAGGTCTGGTATATCCGGGAAGCGAGATATACGGAGGCCTGGCGAACACCTGGGACTACGGTCCTCTGGGCGTGGAGCTTAAAGAGAACATAAAAAAGGCATGGCGCAAGAAGTTCATTCAGGAGAATAAATATAATGTAGGACTTGACAGCGCGATACTCATGAACCCGCAGACCTGGGTCGCTTCGGGACACGTCGGAGGATTTTCCGATCCGCTGATGGACTGTAAGGACTGCAAGACCCGTCACCGCGCCGACAAGCTGATAGAGGATTTCGGCGAGACCACCGCCGACGGCTGGGAAAACTCGAAAATGCTCGAGTATATCCGCGAAAAGGGGATCAAGTGCCCCAACTGCGGCAGCACTAACTTCACCGATATCCGTCAGTTCAATCTGATGTTCAAGACCGCCCAGGGAACGGTCGAGGACAATAAAAGCGAGCTGTATCTCCGTCCCGAGACCGCCCAGGGGATCTTCGTAAACTTCGCGAATATCCAGAGGACTTCGAGGAAAAAAGTTCCGTTCGGCGTGGCGCAGGTGGGAAAATCCTTCCGAAACGAGATCACTCCCGGACAGTTTATCTTCCGCGTTCGCGAGTTCGAGCAGATGGAGCTTGAGTTCTTCTGCAAGCCCGGAACGGATCTAGAGTGGTTCGATTATTGGAGAACATATTGTAAGAACTTCCTGCTGTCGCTCGGCATCAAGGAAGAAAGCCTGCGTCTGCGTGATCACGAAAAAGAGGAGCTGGCGTTCTATTCCAAGGCTACCACCGACTTCGAGTTTATGTTCCCGTTCGGCTGGGGCGAGCTTTGGGGCGTAGCCGACAGAACCGACTACGATCTCAACCAGCATATCAAGACCAGCGGAAAGTCGCTTGAATACTTCGATCCCGAGACCAACGAGAAGTATGTTCCGTATGTTATCGAGCCTTCGCTCGGCGTTGAGCGTTTGTTCCTCGCCGTCGTATGCGACGCTTATGATGAGGAAGCCCTTGAAGACGGCACCACCAGAACGGTCATGCGCTTCCACCCGGCGCTCGCGCCCATAAAGGCGGCGATACTGCCGCTGTCAAAGAAGCTCTCGGAAAAAGCCCTGGAGCTTCACGAGGAGCTTTCCAAGTACTTTAATGTAGACTTCGACGAAGCGGGAGCGATCGGCAAGCGCTACCGCCGCCAGGACGAGGTAGGAACGCCGTTTTGCGTGACCTACGATTTCGACACCGAAACCGACGGCTGCGTGACCGTCCGCGAGCGCGACTCCATGCAGCAGGTGAGGATCCCGCTCTCCGAGGTAAGATCGTATATCGAGCAGCGCATATTCTTCTAAAACAAAAAAATCATAAAACATAAAAAATCGCACCTTTTGATGGGTGCGATTTTTGTTTTATTTTCGTGGAATTTTCCACACATTCAACGTTAAAAGTCGTTGAAAAGGCGGTTGAAACCCTCAAAATCAGGGCGTTTGGGGTTGGTTTTCAACCGATTTGCGGCAAAATCGTAAAGACAAGCCCTTTTTTCGGTTGAAAAAACTGTTGACAACGTGGAAATGTAGGCAAATCCGTGCCGGGCATCGGCTTTGCCTAAACCCCTCTTGCCGAAACGCCCTGTGATTCCGAAACAAGCGGTCTCTGGGCGGTAAGAACGTCCTCAAAATCCGCGCTGGGCATCGGCTTATAGTAGAAGAAGCCCTGTATCATATCGCAGCCGAGGTCGCGCAGGAAGTCCACCTGCGTCTGGGTCTCAACGCCCTCCGAGACGGTCTCGAGGTTGAGGCTCTTGGCGAGGGTGACCATCGAGGAGATGACCTTCTTGTTTTTGTCGGTGAGGTCATTTCTGAGGAAGAACCCGCCGTCGATCTTCAGCGTGTCGAACGGAAGCTGCGTTATCAGATTAAGTGAGGAATACCCCGAGCCGAAGTCGTCCACCGAGATACGGTAGCCTCTGTCCTTAAACCAGGTAACGGTGTCGATAAGGCGTTCGAGGTTTTCGGTAAGCAAGCTCTCGGTGATCTCCAGCTCCAGACATTCGTGAGGAACACCCAGGCTGTCCACCATCGAGTTGAACTTCTCGCAGAAATTATCGTCGGCGAGATGATAGCGCGAAACGTTAAGCGAGATCAGCGGAACCTCCAGCCCGTTGTTCAGCCATCTTGCGATATCCGAGCAGGCGGTCTTGTAGATCGCGAAATCCATATCGGTGATAAAGCCGTTCTGTTCAAAAACGGGAACGAACTTTCCGGGCGAGATGATCTCCCCGTCGGGACGTATCCAGCGCACCAGCGCCTCGGCTCCGACGATCTTTCCGGTAGAGATATTCACCTTAGGCTGATAGTAGACTTTGAATTCGCCGTTTTCGAGAGCGCCGAGCATATTCTCCTCGATAAAGTGCCGCTCCTTGATAGCCTCGCGAAGCGCGCCGTCGTAGAACACCACCTGATTCTCGTGGAAGAAGGACGCCTCGCGGATGGTATGCTGCGCGGTGATAGCTCTGTCGAGAGCGCCCATAACGCCGACGTTGTCCTCGCTCATATTGCAGACGCCCGCCAGCAGGTAAATTTGCTTTTTGAACCGATTGTATATCTGTTCCTGAATGCTCTTGAGGAGCAGCTTCAGTCGAACCTCCAGCTTTGCGCTGAGGTCGCCGCCCGAGACCTTAAGAAGCATGATGAATCTCGAGCCTTCGTTTCGGCAGACAAGCTCGCCCTCCCCGATACAGCGCAGAAGAATATCCGCAATGGCGATGAGGATCATATTCCCCGCCTCAAAGCCCTGCGTCTCGTTGAATCTGCGGAAGGAAGCGATGTTGAACACCGCGATGAAATTCCCCGTGCGGTCTTCGGAGGTGAGCTTCAGCGCCTCCGCCGCGAACGTATCAAAGGTCATAGCGCCCGTGAGGGTATCCATCAGGCGGACCTTTCCCAGACATTCGGTAATATCGGTAGTGCTGATGATATACCGCCGCTCGCCTTTCGTGTCGGTAGCGACCGAGGCGGTGATATCCAGCCAGCGGTGTTCGTCTTCGACATAACAAGCCGAGGAAGCGAACATATCGTCGCTCTCGTCCAGCTTCAGCGCGGGGCAGTTGATACACGGCTCGTCGCGTCTGCGCATTTTCTTATAGCAGACGTCGCCGGGACGCAAGCCATAGTGCTCCGAGGCATTCGATCCCGCATAGTCGACAACAAAGCTGCCGGGGATTATGGAAAATCCCTCCATGCGGTGGTCGTTGATGATCGCGCTGTGAAGCCACTTTAACGCCTCGCGCGATTTTGCTCTGCCGTAAGGCCCGTACATCTGCGTAATCGCGTCCTTAATGGACTTGATGACCTGCATATCCCTGTCGGAAAGCTCATAGCTGCCGCTGAATACGATGGCGAAATATCCCACGATATTTCCCTCAAAGCGGATAGCCCTGCATTCCGCGCAGGCAGCTCCGTTCGCAAGCTCCAGTCCCCTAACGCCGTCCCCGCCGCCTGCCTCGTAAACGCGCACGCTGTCGTGCTCGGCAAACAGCTCCTCAAGCGCTGTGTCATCGCAGGTCTGAACCAGCCGCGGACATTCCTCATCGGGGATATCCGAAGCGTTAAATACGGTATAATGTGTTCTTTCGCTGTTGTCCAGACGGAAGAAGCAGATGCTCGAGGCGCCGATATACTGCCCCAGCGTCCTAAACGCCGACTTCATCAGCGTAAACTTCTCGGTCGGACTGCAAAACGCCCTGAGAATAAGGTCGTATATCTTCGCTTCCTCTCCCGAAGCCTCCGAGCTTACCGATTCTCCCGAACCAAGCCCCGTGGACATATTCGAGCTGTAACGCATATAGCAGGCGCCGCCGCTCTTTTTTGCTTCGCTCATCGCGAGGAACGACTCGCCGTATATCTCTTCGAGCTTCTTGTTGTTTCTGAGGCGCGAAATTCCCACGCTTACCGAAACAGGCTCTTTCTCGAAGGAATAGCGGTTGACCTTGTCGATGATGAGCTTTGCCACCTGATCGGGAGCAGTGTCTCCGCTGAAACACAGGTACAGCAAAAACTCGCCGTCGCGAACTCTCGCGAGAACGCTGTCGCGGCTTCCCGAGCCTATTTCCATGAGAATAGCGGCGATCGACCGCTGGATATAATCCGAATGATCCCTGCCGTATTTCGCGGCAAGCTCCAAAAACTTATCCACTCCGACAGACAAAAAAGCCCCGTTCGTATAACGGTTAAGCCCTGTCCGCTTTTCGTGAACGGTATCGCGGAAGAGCTTCGGTGTATATGTTCCCGTAAGAGAATCGAACCTGTCTGGCGCGGTGTTCGAGCCGCCCTTTTCGCGGGTGATATCTACGACTCTGCCGTATACTTTTGTGGGAACTCCGTTGCTGTCGAAAACCGGTCTGCCCTCAAACCTCAGCCAAGCCGTGCCGACATTCTCGCTTACAACAAACCTGATCTCGCAGGAGATATCCTTCTCGCCCTTGTCCATGGCGTCGCAAAAGCGCGTGAATTCGGGCATATCCTCCGCGTAGATCATGCCGCTTTCGACAGCCTGCTCGCGGAAGTTCGGAACGCTCAGAAGACCGTCCTCGCTGTAATCTCCGTTCAGCTTTTTAAATCTTCGGAAGGTTCCGGAAGCGATATCATACTCCCACAGTCCGAAGCTGTTATATTCCGTAAAGATCTTTGCGCGCGATTCTCCCGCTTCCAATAAACTTTTAAGCTCTTGTATTTCACGGCGCGCCTTTTCAATTTCTTCCGAATAATTTACCGACATTAGATTCTCACCCCTTAATAAGAGCCGATGCTATCTTAGTATTATAAGTATAACACAGTTCCGCACTTTTTGCAATAATTTTATAGTAAATTTTTTTAAAAGCACTAAAATTTTGAGAACAATTTTTGTGGACTTTGCACAAAAACTTGACAAAAAAATACAATTATGGTATAATAAAAGCGTAAACGCTTTTATTATATTTTATTTCAATGCCCTCGCGCATACGCA
>JAFLUD010000058.1 GCA_022508965.1 Oscillospiraceae bacterium | reverse complement strand
AAAATGCTATTTAAATTCCGTTTTCCTTCGGAAAACGGTTTTTTATACAAGCAGAGGGGGCATAACGCCCCTTGTTTTTATTTTAATTCCACGATCGTAACGCCTGCTTCGCCTTCGCCGTATTCTCCGAGACGGAAGCTGCGGACGGCGGGGTTCCTGCGCAGGGCGCTGTGCACCGCCTCGCGGAGCGCTCCCGTGCCTTTGCCGTGGATTATCACGACCTGCGAAAGTCCCGACATCAACGCGCCGTCTAAAAAGCGCTCTACCTCCATTACTCCCTCGTCTCCCAGTCTGCCGCGGATGTCAAGCTCCATGCCGCCGCGGCGGTTCATGTTGGAGGTTACGGATTTCTTTATCTTTCCGGCGGGCTTCTGCGCGTTCTGCGAGGATTTTTTCTCCACCAGACGGAGGTTTTTGGAGTGGGTCTTGACACGCATCGCGCCCACCTGAACGTAGCATATTCCCTGGATATTGGGAAGCGTCAGCAGCGTGCCTTCGCGACCCGTATCCGCGAGCTTTACCGTGTCGTTTTGCTTGAACGGGCGCGGGGGGACGTAATTCTCGAGCTTCTTTTCCACGACGGGATTCGCGTCGTCCTGCATTTTGTTGAGCCTGTTTGAGGTTTTGGATTTCGCTTCGGAAAGCCCTTTTCTGAGCGCTTCTTTATCCTTGAGCTTCTTCAATTCCTCCAACTCGTCGAGCAGCTTATTGGACTGCGCACGGGTCTGCTCGATTATCGACAATGCGCGCTGACGGGCGTTTTCCAGCTCCTTTTCCTTTTGCGCTTCCAGCTCGGAGAGCTTTTGCTTCAGCTCGCTTTCGGTGAGCTTTGCGTTGCGCTCGGATATCGCAATGCTTTCGCGGAGCTGTTCGAGCTCGCGGCGCGATCGTTCAAGCTCGTCTATCACCTTTTCGAAGCGGCGGTTGTCGTCGCTTACGAGTTCTTTGGCGCGGGAGATCACATAGTCGGACATTCCCAGACGCCGGGATATATCGAACGCGTTGGATTTTCCGGGAACTCCGACTATCAGGCGGTAGGTGGGCTTCAAGGTTTCCACATCAAACTCGCAGCTTGCGTTCTCGACGCCGTCGGTCTCAAGCGCGAACATCTTTACCTCCTGATAATGCGTCGTTGCCAAAACTTTTGCGCGGTAATTCTTAAGCTGCGTCAATATCGACACGGCGAGCGCGGCACCCTCGACGGGGTCGGTGCCGCTTCCGAGTTCGTCTATCAGCACCAGTGAATTCTCGTCGGCGGAGTCGATTATTTTTATGATGTTCGTTATGTGCGACGAGAACGTCGACAGGCTTTGCTCGATGCTCTGCTCGTCCCCAATGTCTACGAATATTCTCTCAAAACAGCCGATAACGCTGCCGTCCGCGGCGGGTATCATGAGTCCGCATTGGGTCATAAGCACCAGCAATCCAACGGTTTTTATCGCGACCGTTTTGCCGCCTGTATTGGGTCCTGTGATTATCAGGCAGTCGTAATTCTCGCCGATCTCTACGCTTATCGGCACGGCGGTGTCGGCGTTTAACAAGGGATGGCGCGCGCGGTTTAACAGCACCTTGGGTTCCATTACTATTTTAGGAGTGATGGCTTTCATTTTCGCGCCTAAATTTGCCTTTGCGAAATACAGCTCCAATATCTGCGACAGGCGGAAATTCTCGGAGATCGCGGCGGAGTTCTCGCCTATCTGCGCCGACAGCTCGCGCGTTACGCGCTCGATCTCTGCCTGCTCTTTTGCCTTTAACACGCGGATCTCGTTGTTCGCCTCGACTACGCTCATGGGTTCTATAAAAAATGTCTGACCGGTCGCGGAGGTGTCGTGAACGAGACCCGGAACGTCGTTTTTATGCTCGCTGCGGACGGGTACTACATACCGCCCGTCGCGTATCGTTACCACCGCGTCCTGCAAGTAAGAACGGGTGTTTTTGTTCTTTATCATGCCGTCGAGCTGGTCGCGGATATTCTGACCCTGACGGGCTATTCGCTTTCTTATCGAGGCAAGCTCCGGGCTTGCGGCATCGGACATCTCCTCCTCGGATATGATGCTTTCGGAGATGCGCTGTTCCAGTTTTTTCATGGGAACGAGTTCTCTAAAATACTCGGAAAGCGAGGTCTCGATATTCTCGCACTGGGAAAACCAGTCGCATAACGAAGCGGTTTCGCGGAGTACCGCCGCAGCATCGAGAAGTTCCCTGAATGAAAGCATACTGCCTGTGGACGCGCGCTTTAACGACCCCGATATATCCTTTATTTTGCGAAAGGCGGGCGTGCCGAATTTCGACGAGAGCGTGAACGCGTCGTCGGTTTTTTGCAGCTCGCGGGTAACTTCCTCAAAGTCTCTCGAGGGGCGCAGCTTCAGCGCCTGCTCGCGGCAATTCTCGCTTACCGTTTGTTCGGCGAGCAATTCCAATATTTTATCCAATTCCAACTTTTTATAATACTTATTCATCATTATTCTCCAGATCTTATCAGCGATTTGAAATACTCGAGCGCGGGGAAGCTGCGTTCCGCGCGGCTTAGGAAATAGTTCTCACAGACCGTCGCGAGCTGCGCTTCACTCGTCTTTGAGATCGTGAATTTAAAGCAGCGTTCCTGCGGCGAAAACACTATATTGCGCATGGCGTGGAGAGTTTCGGGGTGCAGCTTTACGCGCTCGCCGCCGTATTCGGGATTGAGGCAATTTTCGCACAACAGCAGCGCTTTATTCGGCAGGAAGTACATTCCCTTTTCGCAATCGTAATTCCCGCAATTATCGCACGCCACGAGATTCGGCGCAAATCCCAATATCGCGCTGTAACGAAGCTCGAAGGCGCTTTTTACTCCCAACAACGAACGGCCGCTGCTGCCCGCTTTCAACGTTTCATACAATGACACCGCGAAAAACCGCACCAGGCTCTCCTGCTTGCGCTCGAGTTGGTTTTGCTCGGACGGGGTGCAGTATTTTACCGCCTGCGCGAAATACGACCCGAGCGCGAGCTTTTCCAGCTCGTTTCCCAATGCGTGGAAGCTGTATTTCGGCTTCGCGCTGTTTACCGTGTAGCGCAGCTTGGTTTTATTCAAACAGAACGTCGAATACGAGAACAGCGCCGACGACGACAGGATGCTGCTGTTTATCTTCTTCGCGCCGTGCGCCGTGGCTTCGATTATTCCCTGCTCGTCCGTCAGTATGTCCACAAAACAGCTGTTTTCGCCTATCTCGCGCCGCCCGACTACTATTCCGTCGTAGGTTACCAGCAACAAACTCACTCCCATCTGAAATAAAGGCGGGAACTAATGAGGATCGCTCTTGCTTCTTGCTTCTCGCCCCTTGCTTCTAAAAGCAAAAGTGCGCCCGAACAGACGCACTCGTCATTACTAATACCAAATCACCGCATAAACTCGCGCCAGTCGAGATCGCCGCGCTCTAACGCGTGGATCAGCGCCTCGGCGGTCGCTATGTTTGTCGCCACGGGAATGTTATGCACGTCGCACAAACGCAGGATGTTTATATCGTTCGGCTCGTGTGACTTCGCGTTTAACGGATCGCGGAAAAACAGCAGCAGGTCGATCTCGTTGCAGCTTATGCTGGACGCTAACTGCTGGTCGCCGCCCTGCGAGCCGCTTAAAAATCTCTGGATGTGAAGTCCCGTCGCTTCGGATACCAGCTTTCCGGTCGTTCCGGTAGCACATATACTGTATCTGCTTAAAATGCCGCAATAGGCAATGCAAAACTGAACCATAAGCTCCTTCTTGGAATCGTGAGCGATGAGAGCAATGTTCATATAAATCCTCCTTGTCTTTAAGGAACGAACAATACAGCAGTATCGTTCGTATCGAGCGTTTGCCTTTGATATTGTTCCGCATTTGATACGAATTACCAAAGGCGGCTCGCCTTGCGGGGGGGTGTTTTTAATCGATCTTTATTGTGAGCGGCACTTCCTGTCCGTCTATTCTCTTGGCTATTGCGGAATATGCCTTGTAGCCTCCGCAGTTAGGCGGAAGCGCCTGTCCCTTGGAGCCGCATACCTTGATGTTTACGTCCTCGGGTACTACGCCGGCAAGCGGGATACCTACCGTGTCCATTACCTCGTCGAGATCGTATACGGTATCCTCCTGTACGAAGTTGGGGCTTACCTTATTTATAACAAGGCGCTGATTTACGCAGTTCTTTACATACAAAAAGTCTGACAGCATCTGTCCGTCACGCACGCAGACAGAGTCGGGCGTGGTTACCATCAGGATAAGATCCGCCGCTTTGATTACGCTGAATACCGAGCTTCCTACACCCGCGGTGTCGATGATTATGTAGTCAAAGTGCTCGCGCATCTCTTCGCAGACTCCCATAATCTTCTCGGGGTTTATGTCTATAAACGGGTTTCTCGTCGCGCACACCAACGACAGATTGTCCACTCTGTCTACCTTTGTCGTCGCGGTGAGTATGTCTATCTTGCCCTCTAAGTATTCGCCGATATCGTGCTTTACCTTGTCTTTGATTCCCAACATGATATCGAGGCAGCGAAGTCCGAAGTCCAGCTCAACAAGCAGCGTCTTTTTTCCGAGCGTTGCAAGTCCAGTGGCTACATTTGCTGAGGTGGTCGATTTTCCGGTGCCGCCCTTGCCTGCTGTTACAGCTATTATCTGTGACATGATATTCCCCTCTCCGGAGCCGTTTTTCCGACTCCAAAAAACATTTAGTCTCCCTATTCGGGAAAAATGAGATTTTTATTTATACTACGATTATATTTTAGCACAAAAACCGTAAATTGAAAAGGGCTTTTTTCTATATTTACAAAAAATTGTGAAAATGCGCGATTTTCGCGTCGATTTATTGTGCAAATTGACGAACTTACAGCGGCGACGTCGGCACGCCGTTTTCATCATAGATAGTCGAAATAGTTCCATAGGCGTAGGCGCTGACAACATTTGCCGCCATGACCTTTACAAACTGCGCTTTCTCGAGGATTATCGCGAACGCGATCTCAGGGTCGTCGGCGGGATAATAGCCTATTACCGCGGCATTGAATATGTCCTCGGTGACCTGCGGCGAACCTGTCTTTACCGCAACGTTGCGCCAGCCTATTCCCACATAATCATAAGGGTTGGGATAGCCGCGGCGGATAACAACGTCCGCTTCGGAGGCTACCAGCCTCATGCCCTCCCTTATTGTGTCCATATACAGCTCCATATTCGGGTAATCGGAGAAATCCTCGGCTATAACGGGTTCCTTATCATACAGCTTTTCGGTGAAATCGTAATTGTACACCGACTTTACGATATGCGGCTCGTAACGAACGCCCTTATTCGCCAAGGTCATCGCCTGCACCGCAAGATGCATGGGCGTGAGCAGCGTTTCGCACTGTCCGATGCCCGCCTGGACGATATCGCCTTCGTTCCAGGTCCAGCCCATTTCGTCGTACAATTCCAATGAGCTCATGCGCCCGGGCTGCATTGCAAGCTCGAAGCCGAGGTTTTTTCCCACTCCGAACTTTGCTGCCCATTTCGCGAGGGTCGTGATACCCATTCGGCGGGCGGTCTCGTAATAAAAGATGTTGCAGGAATGGTGGAGCGCTTCGCGGACGGGAATAGAGCCGTGAGTTCCAAGACAAGTGGGCTTAAAGCCGGGGGCAAAGTAGGTGTAGGTGTGTCCGCAATGAATGGTGGATGTGGGCGTTATCACTCCCTCGGCGAGCCCCGCGGTGGAGGTTATCGTCTTAAAGGTCGAGCCGGGACGGAAAACGCCGTCCAGAACGCGGTTGAACACGGGCGAATACTCGCGGCTCAAGACCTCGTCGTAATTCTCAACATAATCGTTGATATCGTAGCTTGGGTAGCTGGCTGCCGCCAATACTCCCGCGGTCTTGACATCCAGCACCACGACAGCGCCGGTATGGCAGGCATCCTCCTTTACCTTCTCGGGGTCGGAGAACGCTTTTTTGTAATAGGGCGACTGGAGGTATTTCACATGATACTCGAGCGCTTCCTGGACTAATCTTTGCAGGTTGGAATCCAACGTCAGCATCACGGAATTGCCCGCGATCGGCTCTACGGTGACCTCGTCGCTTATCTCCAGTCCGTCGGGACCGCGCGTGATACTCCGCACGCCGCGGGTTCCGCGAAGTTCTTCCTCGAGTGCCTGCTCGATGCCGCTGGTTCCGATTATATCATTGAGCAGATAGCCGCTGCCCTTTAACGCTTCGTACTGATCGGCGGAGATGGCTCCTACGGTCCCTCTTAAATGGGGGGCGATGTCGCCGTCGAGATAGCGGCGTTCCCAGTCTTCGGTGATGTCTACTCCGGGGAGCATACTTGAAAGCTCTTTCAGCTCGAGCACGGTATCGACGTTTATATCCGACGACAGCACGAATTTGTTCTGATACGAAAAATCCTTGATCGTCATCTCGTAGCGCACTCCCGCTATCGCGCGGCGCATTTCCTCGCTGTATTTGTCGCTTATCTCGTAGGTCTCGTACAGCCAGTAGATGCAGTTCTCGACGGTGGAATAGTTCGCGATGTTCAGCTTTTTCTTGAGCGTTTCTATCTCGCGGGTCTTGCCGTCTACGAACGAATAGGGCGCGGTTCTGGTTATCGGGAGGGAATCGTTCCACTTTTCGCCGTTCTTCTGAAGCACCGTAAGAACGCGGTAGATTATCTCGTTTTCCGTGCCCTCTACCAAAGAGGCGCGCTGGAGGTTTATGTTGTAGATTATTTTATTGGAATTGAGCACCTTGCCGTTGGCGTCTACTATCTGTCCGCGCGCGGCGTCTATATTCTGGTTGGCGACTTTGGTCTCTTTGGTCATTTGCAGGTATTTGTCGCCGTCTACGAGCTGGGTCTGGAGCAGTCTTATCCCGCACAGGAACGACGCTGCCACTACAAAGGCGGCTAATATTACGGAACGTATGAGAGATGAGATCTTTGACATGGCTATTCCTTTTCCTTGTTTTCTGCCTCTTCGGCGTTATGGGCGGATTCTTCAAGTCGGCGGAGCTCGTCGGGGCGCAGCTTGATATTTATAAGCCGCACCAACAGATACACGGGTACGGAAAACAGTATCGCGCAGCCGTATGCGGGAAGGATCAGCATTCTGAAAGAGATCGCGCTTTCGGCTCCCTCCCATACCCAATGCAGGAATACCATGTCCATAAACGCCATTATTACCGTTACTATGGTGTTCATTACAAGATGCGACAGCAGGTTCACCTTTATCCAGAACCGCGACAGCAGCGATATCGGCGGACACGCGCACAGCATCCACAGCGCGGAAAAGCCCACTATGGTGTTTCCGTTTGCTATATCCAGCATCAGTCCGCAGAATACTCCGAATATTCCCGCCGCTAAGTCGCCCTCGTACATCGCGACGGCAGTCGCGAGCGGGATTATCAGCAGCGGACACCAGCCGCGTATGAGCGGGTTGGTCTCAAACAAATAAAACAAAAGCAAAGCCGCCGCATACAGAGACCACCGCAGAAAACTGCGCAGCATCATTCTGCGCGAGCGCGCTTTGCTTCCCAAAATTCTCTTCATATTTTTCCCTATTCGTCTATGTCAAAAGGAATTCCCTTGCCGTTGAAGTCGGTTATCACGAACACCGAGGTCACTGTGCGCACGTCCTGCGCAAGCTCGATCACGGCGTGCTTGGAAAAGCCGTTGGGGTCGTCGTAGACCTCCTTTACCGTTCCCACTAAAATATCGTCGGGGAACAAGCCGCTTTTTCCCGAAGTGAATATTATGTCGCCCTCTTTGATATCCGCGTCCTTAAAGATGTCGCTCATAAGGCACATTCCCTTTTGCGCGGAGGAAAGGTCGTTTTCGAGCACTCCGGTCGTCTTGGAACGCATGGTGTACACGCCGACGTTTACCTGCGGGCTTAACACCGTCGTTACGCGCGCGTAATTGTCGGCTATCGAGGTCACTCTGCCGACCAATCCCACAGACGTTATCACGGGGTCGCCCTCGGATATCCCGCTGTTGCTGCCTTTACTGATGGTGAAGTCGCCGTAAAGGTTATTCGCGTTTCGTGCTATTACGTCGCACGGCTCGGAAAAACGGAAGTCCTGGTTCTTCTCCTTAAGCCCCAGCATCTCGCGCAGACGCTCGTTCTCCTGCAAAAGCGAATCGTAATCCATCGTATGCTTATACATCTCGGAAAGCTGCGCGTTAAGCTCGTCGCTTCGGCTTTTGTATTTGTCGGCGTTCACCAACTTGTCGATAAAGCCCGCTACGCCGTCGGAGATCGCGTTTGCCGCGCTTACGAACGGGTAGGTCACCGTGCCGATTATCTGCTCGGGACCGGTCTGTCTGCCCGCGGACACCGCCGCGTAGGTCATCAGTCCCAGCAGCAGGGCACCTATGCATATCAGTATCTTGAATTTTACGCTATGAAAAAATTCCTTCATTGGGTCACCTCTGAAAAACCTTGTTTGAGGAAAAACCGCCAGCCCGCGCCGTCTTCCGCGTCAAACCTCCTAGCAAGGCACAAAGCCTTGCGTCGTCGGCTTTCCTTGAATCCGACGCACTCTGCCGATTTTTCCTTTTCAAACCGGTTTTTCAGAGGTTCCCGTTCAATAATTTTTAATATTTTTTTAATAGATAGTCTCGTCCTCGCTGAGAACGTCTTCGAGCTTGTCGATGTTCTCGAGTACCTTTCCGGTGCCGTCGGCTACGCAGTCGAGCGGTCTTTCCGCAATCTTTACGGGCATTCCCGTTTCGGCGTGAATGAGCTTATCCAATCCCCTAAGCAGCGCGCCGCCGCCGGCAAGCATGATCCCGCTTTCTATAATGTCCGCCGCAAGCTCGGGAGGGCATTTTTCGAGAGTGGTCTTTATCGCGTCGATGACGTGTCCGAGCGGCTCGGACAGCGCTTCGCGCACTTCCATTGAGGTTATCGTGATATTCTCGGGGAGTCCGTTTAGGAGGTTTCTGCCCTTGATATCCATTACAGGCTCGTTTTCGTCGGTCTGGTATGCGGAGCCTATTCCCGTTTTGATATTCTCGGCAGTCCTTTCGCCGATGAGGAGATTGTACTTCTTCTTGATGTAATTGATTATCGCGGAATCAAACTCGTCGCCGGCTACCCTTACCGAACGGGCGGTTACTATTCCTCCCAAAGAAATGATCGCGACCTCGCTCGTTCCGCCGCCAATGTCCACTATCATGCTGCCCATCGGCTCGGCTACGGGAAGCCCCGCTCCGATAGCGGCAGCCATGGGTTCCTCAATAATAGACACCCTCTTGGCGCCCGCCTGCTGTGCCGCTTCCTTTACCGCGCGGCGTTCTACCTCGGTTACTCCCGACGGGATGCAGATTATTACCCGCGCCTTGCTTCTGCCTTTGAGCGCTTTTTTTATAAACTGTCCGAGCATTATCGACGTCATGTCAAAATCGGCGATCACTCCGTCTTTGAGCGGTCTTACGGCTACTATCGAGCCGGGGGTACGTCCTATTACGTCCTTCGCTTCCTGCCCGACGTAGCGCACCTGCCCTACCTTTTTATCCACTGCCACAACGGAAGGCTCGCGGATTATTATTCCCTTGCCTCTCATATACACCAGCGTATTCGCGGTTCCCAGATCAATACCGATATCCTTGTTCATTCCAAACATCAAAATTGTCCTCCGAAAATGAATTTATAAAGTAGAAATTAGGGCAATACCGCACAAGGATTGTGCGGCAGATGCGCCGGCAGATTTTTCGTCAGATTGTCTCAAAACGACGACGGCAGGCTGACGCCTTCCTAGGAGTTTTGGGGCAAGATGGCGGAAAAGCTGCAAGCAGATGGCGTACAAAGCCCGAAGGGCGGTCTTTGTGCGGTGTTGCCCTAGTACATTTTATACCAAGTTAAATTATAACACTATTTTCACCATTTTTCAATACATTATTTATCATAATTTTTACATTTTTAGCGGTTTTTTTTTAGCATTTTAACGGATAGTTCACTTTTATTTGATTTTATGCTATAATCATTCCTCATAACACAAAGAAAACGCAGGGGTTTATGCCTGCGTTTTCGGGATATTCTTTTGCACTGCTAATTATTTCATACTCTCCACAAGAGCCTTGGTGTCGCGGGCTATCAGCAGCTCTTCGTTTGTGGGGACTACCCATACCTCGACCTTGCTGTCGGGTGCGGAGATCTTCGCGAGCTTGCCGCG
>JAFLUD010000057.1 GCA_022508965.1 Oscillospiraceae bacterium | reverse complement strand
CGTGCGATCGTTCGTGATCCTCAGGTATTCCTTCTCGACGAGCCGCTGTCCAACCTGGACGCAAAGCTCCGTGCTCAGATGAGAACCGAGCTTGCCAAGCTGCACAAGAAGCTGGGAACCACCTTTATTTATGTAACCCACGACCAGACAGAGGCTATGACGATGGGCGACAGAATCGTAGTTATGAAAGACGGCTACGTTCAGCAGATCGATTCTCCTATCAATCTGTACGAGTCTCCCGTAAACAAGTTCGTTGCAGGCTTTATCGGATCTCCGATGATGAACTTCATCGACGCGAAGCTGATCATGTCTGACGGCAAGTATAACGTAGAGTTCGGTTCCGGCGACCGCAAGTTCTATGTAGAGATCCCCAGCTCCAAGGCTGACATTGATTCTCTCAAGTACTATGTTGACAAGGAAGTAATCCTTGGCATCCGTCCCGAGAACATTCACGACGAGGAGATGTTCCTCTCCGCTGCAAAGACCGGTATCATCGAGGCAACCGTTGACGTAACCGAAATGCTCGGTGCTGAGACGTTCCTGTACCTCACCTGCGAGGGCGTATCGCTTACCGCACGCGTATCTCCGAGATGCGCTGCACGTCCTATGGACACCATCAAGCTTGCTCTCGACCCGAACAAGATCCACCTGTTCGATGCAGCAGACGAGCACGCACTGCTCAACTGATAAACAAACGGAATTCCTGCGGCGCGGCTATTTAGCCGCGCCGTTTATTATAATAAGCGTTCAGAAAGGGGAAAATATGAAAAAGCCGCTTACGGTGATTTTGTTGATACTTGGCGGGCTGGCCGCGGGCGCAGGCTTAGGCGTGCTGAATATGATCCTCTTCCTTGTCCTATACCCCGTCGGAGCAGCCCTTGCGATCCTGCTGATACTCGCGGCGTCGTTCGGAATAGACTGCCTGCGCTATTTGTACAAGAAAAAGTTCGGCATGAAAACGCAGCGATATCTGGTGTGCGCCTATGTGCCGTCGGTATTGTTCTCGGCAATGTTCTTAATCATAGTTCTGAAGCTCGACGCCGGCGGATATTTTCAGGGCTTTATGGCAGGGCTCGGGGAACTCGTTTTCGGACTTAGCTGGATGCTAAGCTCCGGTGCTCTTTTGGTTACGTCGTTTATCTGGCTAATGCTTTCCGGCGTTATTCACAGGAAGAAGCCCGAAGAGAAGCCCGCCGAAAAGGAGAGCTTATGAAAAAAGCTCCGGCAATCATAGGCAAAAGAAGAAAGGTGACCTTAAATGAATCAGAAAATTGAACAGCTGTTAAACAATATTGAAAACGTGATAATAGGAAAGCGCGGCGTTGTCGAGAAGATAGTCTGCGCGATGCTGGCTGGCGGACACGTTCTTATCGAGGACGTTCCGGGCGTGGGAAAAACGCTGCTTGCCGAAACGCTCGCAAAATCCGTTTCCGGCAGCTTCGGAAGAATTCAGTTCACGCCCGACCTGATGCCGTCCGACGTCATCGGTTATACGGTGATCGACCAGAAGACCGGCGGCTCCGAATACCGCCCGGGCGCCGCAATGTGCAATTTCCTGCTCGCCGACGAAATCAACAGAACCTCGCCGAAGGTGCAGTCGTCGCTGCTTGAGGCGATGGAGGAGCTTCAGATCTCCGTTGACGGTATCACGCACAAGCTGCCCGTGCCGTTCATGACGCTGGCGACCCAGAACCCGATAGAGACCTACGGAACCTATCATCTTCCCGAGGCGCAGTTAGACCGTTTTCTGATGAGAATATCCATCGGCTATCCCGACCGCGCCGCCGAGCTTCAGATGCTGGAAAAGATGCCGCACAAAATGGAAGTAACGCCCGTGATGACGCTGGAGGAAGTGCTCAAGCTCCGCGAAGACGCAAGCCGCGTCTCCGTATCCGAGCAGGTCAAGGCGTACATTCTGATGATAGTAGGAGCCACTCGCAACAAGAACGAGATAAAGCTCGGCGCGTCTCCGAGAGCGTCCATCGCGCTGTACAGGGCGGCTCAGGCAATGGCGCTGATGAACGGCAGAGAATTCGCGACCCCAGACGACGTAAAGTCGATGGCAGCGGCGGTGCTGGGACACAGAGTAATTCTGGCGGCAGGACAAACCGAATTCCTCACCTCCGAAGAGATCATTCAGAAGATCCTCGTCGAAACCGCCATTCCCGTCTAAAAGCAAGAAAAGAGGCAAGAGATCAAACCCTTGCCTCTTATTGTATGGAACATTTGACAGCCAGCCTAAAACATTTAAGCCCTGCGATTTCTCACAGGGCTTAAATGCTGGTTTGGTTGGTAATTATATGAAAAGAGTGGTTATCAATTCACGCAATCCTCGATTGCAAAGATATTATAACTTTTTAATATGATTTTATTATGTTGCTTTTGTGAAAAGTGTATGAAAAGTTTCACATAATGTGAATTTTACACAAGATTGATATTCGCCGTGCGAAACAGCCCGCCCGCCTGCTCAAAATCAAGTCTGAGCGTATGTCCGCCGCTTTCGCTTATGAGGGAATCCCCGTCGCTTGAGAACTCACAGCCGTTTTGGTAAAGGAACCCTGCCGCGAGAAGCCGGTGGTCGCAGTAAAGCGAGCTGATGATATCAATGAATTGCCGCATAAGCTCGTACAGCCCGATCGGCTCAAAAATATCCTGGGGAAGCCCCTCCACCTGAACGAAAAGCGCGCCGCCGTCATACGGACAGCGGTAATAGCAGACGTTTTTCTCCGACGCTCCCACGACTGTCATAGATAGGTTGTGACCGTTGTAAAGCTCGTCCATCTCGAATTTCCCCGCGGAAAACGCCTCACATTCGGAAAGCGCTCGTTTCGCGCGCCGCGAGGGAGCGGCAGCGTTCTCGGGAAGCCCGCTTTCGGTGTGCGCCCAGCTCCACAGCCAGGTGTTTGAAATGTGGCTTTCTGTGCCGATGATCCCGCAGTCAAAGGTCTTGCTGCCGAAAGTTATCCTGCTGTTGCGGACGTCGACGTTCCAGCCGTCGCTGCCGATAAGCGCGCCGAACCTGTTCTGCCGCGCGATCGCCGCCCCCGCCGAAAGCGAAAGCAGGCTCAGAAAATCGCTCTTGTCGAATTCGATCGGAGTCGTCAAAATTGTTTTTTTGTCCATAGTTACCTCTGTTTTTTTATTGGGAACCTCTAAAAACCGGTTTTTACTCAAACAAGGTTTTTAGAGGTTCCCTATTAAATATTCTGCCCGAATTTCCGCATGACCCCGCGCATTATTTCCTTGTCTATTCTCCACATCCTGGTCTTGCCCTTGGGCGCGTCGTATTCATACCGCTCAAACTGCATGAGTATATCGCTGTAATCCTCGGAGTAATAAAAGATACATTGCAAAAACATATCCTTTGAAGCGTAGTAATTCACGGGATTGTAATTGAGAACAGCGCTGACATCGGCGTTTACGGCGTCCTCGACGCGCGCTATCGGCATATCCTCAAACTGAACTTTTTTGGTGCGCGGCAAACTCTCCGCGAGCTTTTCCTCTTCGGACTTCGGAGCCTTTTTTAAGAATCCGAACATATTATCGCCCTCCTTCAATAACAACTACAATTGTATCATAATTGAATTTTAAATTCAATATTCTATATATAATATTATGCACTTTTTAAAGCGGTATCTGTATAAAATTGCCAAGCATAGCCCATAATTATTGTAAATATTTGTGCTAAGTTACAAAAATCTCAAAAAAACCCGCTTTACCTCTTGATTTTTTTTAAATATAGGTTAAAATATAATTAGCACTCAATTAATGTGAGTGCTAAAAAATTGTAAAATTATTTCTTTAGGAGGAAATATATATGACAATCAGACCTTTGGCAGACAGAGTAGTAATCAAGACAGTTGAGGCTGAGGAGACCACCAAGAGCGGGATCATTCTCACCGCAGCGGCGCAGGAAAAGCCGTCCATCGCTGAGATAGTCGCGGTAGGTCCCGGCGGCGTCGTTGACGGCAAGGAAGTAAAGATGTTCGTCAAGGTAGGCGAAAAGGTGCTTATCAGCAAGTATTCCGGCACCGAGGTCAAGGTTGACGGCGTGGAGTATTCCATTGTAAGACAGGACGACATTCTCGCGGTAGTTGAGAGCAAGAGCACAAAGCCCGCAGCCAAGCCTGCTGCAAAGCCTGCTGCAAAGCCCGCCGCGAAGCCCGCAGCAAAAGCTGCTCCCAAGAAGGCACCGGCAAAGCCCGCTGCCAAGAAAACTGCTGCTAAGAAGACCACAGTCAAGAAGCCTGCTGCAAAGAAGCCCGCGGCAAAAAAGACCGTAAAGAAGTAATTCCCAAATTCACATAAACATCAGGAGGAGATCATATCATGGCAAAGGATATCATCTATGGAGAAGAAGCGAGAAAGGCTCTGCAAAAGGGCATAGACACTCTCGCGGATACTGTTAAGATCACGCTCGGACCCAAGGGCAGAAACGTAGTTTTGTCCAAGAAATACGGCGCTCCGCTGATCACCAACGACGGCGTGACCATCGCAAAGGAGATCGAGCTTGAGGATGCGTTTGAGAACATGGGCGCCGCTCTCGTAAAAGAGGTAGCTACCAAGACCAACGACGCCGCAGGCGACGGCACGACTACTGCCACATTGCTTGCCCAGGCACTCGTTCGCGAGGGAATGAAGAACATCGCTGCGGGCGCAAACCCGATGATCGTTAAAAAGGGCATGAAGAAAGCCGTTGACGCGGCTGTCGCGGAGATCAAGAAGAACTCCAAGAAGGTTGCTGGAAGCGCGGATATCAAGCGCGTTGCAGCGATCTCCGCAGGCGACGAAACGATAGGCGAGCTTATCGCCGACGCTATGGAGAAGGTAACCGCCGACGGCGTTATCACTCTCGAGGAAAGCAAGACCGCCGACACCTATTCCGAGGTAGTTGAGGGAATGCAGTTCGACCGCGGCTACATCTCGCCTTATATGGTAACCGACACCGACAAGATGGACGCCACTCTCGATAATCCTTATATTCTCATCACCGACAAGAAGATCTCGTCCATTCAGGACATTCTTCCGCTGCTCGAGCTGGTAGTACAGTCCGGCAAGAAGCTGCTTATCATTGCAGAGGACGTTGACGGCGACGCGCTCACCAACCTCATTCTCAACAAGCTGCGCGGAGTATTCACCTGCGTTGCCGTAAAGGCTCCCGGCTTCGGCGACAGACGCAAGGAAATGCTCAAGGATATCGCGATCCTCACCGGCGGCGAGGTCATCACCGACGAGCTCGGACTTGACATCAAGGAGACCCAGCTCAGCCAGCTCGGAACCGCAAAGCAGGTAAAGGTAACCAAGGAGAACACCATCATCGTTGACGGCGCAGGCAAGTCCTCCGAGATCAAGGCGCGCGTTTCCGAGATCAGAAACGCCATCGAAGCCACCACCTCCGAGTTCGATAAAGAAAAGCTCCAGGAGAGACTCGCAAAGCTCTCCGGCGGCGTAGGCGTTATCAAAGTAGGCGCGGCGACCGAAGTTGAGATGAAGGAAAAGAAGCTCCGCATCGAGGACGCTCTCGCGGCAACCAAGGCAGCCGTTGAAGAGGGAATCGTCGCAGGCGGCGGAGTAGCGCTCATCAACGCAATGCCCGCAGTCGAGAAGATAATGAATTCTCTCGTCGGCGACGAGAAAACCGGAGCCGCTATCGTGCTCCGCGCTCTCGAGGAACCCATGCGCCAGATCGCTCTTAACGCGGGCGTTGAGGGTTCCGTAATCATCGACACTATCGTAAAGAAAAAGACCGTCGGCTATGGCTACGACGCATACACCGAGACCTACGGCGATCTTATCAAGAAGGGAATCGTAGACCCCGCCAAGGTAACCCGTTCCGCATTGCAGAACGCGTCCTCCGTAGCGGAAATGGTGCTCACCACCGAGTCTCTGGTAGCCGACAAGCCCGAGCCCGAGCCTCCCATGCCCGCCGCAGCTCCCGGAATGGGCGGAATGTACTGATAGTTTGATAGAGAATAGAGATTAGTTGCTGGTTTAACAGGCTGTACTGTGGTACAGCCTGTTTTTATTGACATTTTGAGGGCTGAGTGATATAATGTTAATTATATAAATCGGAATTTTCTTAACATATGTCAATGACGAGTGACACTAAGTGTGTTATTATTGCCTTGAGGTGATAATAATGAACGATTCCAAAAATCAAAAAGCAGAAAAAGCAATTAAGATCACAACAGCATTGACACTTATAGTAGCAGGATATGAGATTTTTAGGTCGTGTCAGAATTATAGGTCGGGAATGAATCTTCTTGATATCGCAAGCTTTGCAAATGCTGATCTGAATACATATTGTATTGTTCTGATATTGGCGAATATCATACTGCTGCCAAGAGCCTTATTGTTGTACAAAGACAGCAGTTTCAGTTTAAAGAATGAAATTTTCAGCAGGGACAGCCTGATAAAAGATACTCTCTTGGGTGTAAGTCTTGCGGTTATTTCTTCAATTATCAGTTTACTGAGCCTTATTGTCAATAAAGGCAGGAGTGACTATGCGTTTACAGGCTGGGGCAGGCTGTCAATCGGCGAGATAATGCTTATGACCATTTCACTGGGAATTGTAAGTGGTATCTGTAAGGAAATATATTTCAGAGGGCTTGCAAAAAACTTTTGCGGAAGTATTTTTGGCGAAACCGGTGCATTACTGCTGTTTAATGTGATGTTCGGTATGTTGGATTGGTTCAATATGGGACATTCCTTTATTGTCGGTCTGATGTGGATATGGGGCTATAAAAAGAGCAAGCACCTGATCGTACCTATGATCGCACATGGAGGAATGAATTTGATTTCAGTAGTATTTTATATCATTACAGCATAAGGGGTTTACAATGGATAAAAAACAAATCATAAGTCGGATGATGGGTATGGCAAAAAAGTATAAGTTGGAAATAAGTCCTGCCACGCTTGAAAAAATAGTGCATATGTCTTTATTTCGTGTTGAAGAAAAAGGAAAATGCCTTAGACATATCGGAGATGAAACTAAAAATGCGGGGCTTGTTCTAAGCGGTATCGCAAGGTGCTTTTATATAGATGGAAACGGAAATGATATTACTCGTGGTTTTTCAATTTCCGGAACTCTTTGTATGGACGAGGGTATGTTTGGATATGCCGAAAGCTTGACTGAATGGGAAACGCTTGAAGAAACTACTCTTATGGTTTTTAATGTGGAACAGATCAAAAAGGTGATATTTGAAGATGTTCTCCTAAAAAATGCATATATGACACTTCTGGAAAATGCTTTACGATATAAGATATACAGAGAAAACGGATTTCTCGTTGAAAACGCCACAGAAAGATATATTCATTTCAGAAAACTATATCCTGAAATATGTTCAAGTGTTAAACAGCAGTATATCGCAACATATCTTGGTATTGCACCGGAATCATTGAGCCGGATCAGAAAAAACATGAAAGAGACAGAAAATGATTTAAATTCCGATTTGTATTAGTCGGAAGCAAAAACAGAAGAACAGGCTGTACTGTGGTACAGCCTGTTTTATTGTTTATGGGAGTTATAGGTACAACTTGTCGAACTTTGTAGTCATATCTCCAAGCCTCCTTGAATATACTTGTCCTGATAGAGGTAAGAGGTGAGAAGTAAGATGTAAGAATTCTTGCTTCCGGCAGGAGGTATAAATTATGGGAAAGCTGAAGCTGCTGATTATCATTGTTGCTGTCATAGTCTGCCCGATACTGGTGTGTACGGGGTCTTCCGCGGGGAACCTTCTGCGAACGGCTGCGTATTTTTCCGCGGGAGCATACGCGGGCGGCTACGAACACGCCCCGAACACATCGGAGCCGGGCTCCGATAATCCCGACGGGAGCAAACCCGATCCCGAAAACCCGACCGGTTCACAACCCCCGTCCGAACCGGACAACTCATCATCGCCCGACGGGACCGCCCCCTCCGAGCCGGTAAACGTCCCCTCGGTCAAGACCGGCAGAATAATCACCAAAAACCGCTCCGATTACGTTGACCCGACCGATTACAGCTCCTTCAAAACGCACAGCGGAAGCATTCTGCGCTACAATTTCGGAAAATCCTCCGCCGATTGTTACATAACGCTCGACAGCGGCGCGCAGGTACGCAACTGCACCGAGCTGTCAAACGAGACGCTGCTTGCCGCGTCGAGGGAACTCCCGAGCATGGAAGTCCTCGCGGACAACGAGCTTCCCAGCGTGCTTATCTATCACACCCACAGCACCGAGAGCTTCCTGCCCTCCGCCGATTGGTACGACGCCGATTACCCGATAAACACACGGGCTTCCGAGCGGAGCATCGTGGCGGTCGGCGACGCGATAAGCGAGGCACTTTCCAGGCGGGGAATATCCGTCGTCCATGATTGCACGATCCATGATTATCCGCAGTATACCGGGTCATATTACCGCTCCGCCGAGACCATTCTCAAAAACCTCGAAGAATACCCCAGCATAAAGCTGGTTTTGGACATACACCGCGACGGCATCGGAAACGCCGACGGCTCGCTTGTAGCGCCGATAGCCGAGATCAACGGCAAAAATGCCGCGCAGTTTATGATAATATCGGGCTGCGACGGCGAGATGTACAATATCCCGAATTTTATGGAGAATTACAAGCTGGCAGCTCTTTTGCAGAATTGCTCCGAGAACGCCTACCCCGAGCTTGCGCGCTCGCTGCTGTTTGATTATAGGAACTACAATCAGGACATTTCCACAGGTGCGTTGTTAATTGAAGTGGGAAGCCAGGGCAATTCTCTCGAAGAAGTTGTTTACACGGGTGAGCTTTTGGGGAACGTGATTGCCGACGCCATAGAAAAGCTGTCACAATAAGCATTGCGCGATACGAAAAGCCGCGGCGTTCTTACTGCCGCGGTTTTTTCTGTTCATTAACTTTTAATGATTATCGCAATTGAATTCAACGCGGATTGATTTTAAGTTTTCGTCTAAACACCAATCACTTTTAACAGTGAAAGCATCAATAATCATATTTACAATTTCGTCTTTATGTTTTTGCATATTCCGGGGAATGGGCAACGCATTAATTATCCACTCAAAAACAAAACCAGTATCAAAATCACCAATACTATGTTTACCTACATCTAACCTTATAGTAGTACCATTCCACCAAAAATCACAATAAAAAGGGTATTCGTCGGAGAACCTTCCGCCAATTTCAACCAAATACGCATTTCTTTCTCTATCTGCACACCAGGCAGTTCGTTCGCTCAAATAGAGTGGTTCTTTTCCCGTGTAGTCCTTTAAGCCCATGGACTTGAAAAATTCCCAATCTTCCTTAGGTACTTTTTCAAATACAAACGCCATACAACTTTCCCTCCCGCAGCCTTGTATAATTACATTATACACCATTTTTTGGCAGCCGTCAAGGCGTTCGCCCAAAGAAATCCGCCGCATTTCGTGAAAAAATTAACAAAATTTCAGAATCGGGAAAAATCCGCTTGACATATCGGGTAAAAAGTCATATAATAGGAATAGTGGGTGATTTCCCCGAACTAATCAAATAAAAGGAACAAATTGACAGGAGGATTTTCCATGAGAGTTTACAATTTCAGCGCGGGACCCGCAGTCCTGCCCGAAGAGGTGCTTAAAGAAGCGGCGGAGGAGATGCTCGATTATAAGGGCACGGGAATGTCCGTTATGGAGATGTCGCACCGCTCCAAGGCATACGACGAGATAATCAAGACAGCCGAGCAGGACATTCGCGACCTGATGAACATTCCCGACAATTACAAGGTACTGTTCCTTCAGGGCGGCGCGTCGCAGCAGTTCGCGGCTGTTCCGATGAACCTGATGAAGAATAAGAAAGCCGCGTACATCATTACAGGTCAGTGGGCAAAGAAGGCATACCAGGAGGCTCAGATCTACGGCGAAGCGGTAGCGGTTGCTTCCTCCGCGGATAAGACCTTCTCTTATATCCCCGATTGCTCGAACCTCGATATCCCCGACGACGCGGACTATGTTTATATTTGCGAGAACAACACCATCTACGGCACCAAGTTCAAGACTCTTCCCAACACCAAGGGCAAGGATCTTGTAGCGGACGTATCCTCCTGCTTTTTGTCAGAGCCGGTAGATGTTACAAAGTACGGCGTGATCTACGGCGGCGTTCAGAAGAACGTAGGACCCGCAGGCGTAGTTATCGCGATAA
>JAFLUD010000056.1 GCA_022508965.1 Oscillospiraceae bacterium | reverse complement strand
AAAATTACTAAGAGCATTTGGGGGGGGCGCTGCCCCCCGCACCCCCTGCTCAAGGGACTAGTCCCTTGAGAATCCCGGATTTTAGGCGTTTGATTTACAGTTGATTCTAAACTCAAAAGAGCCCGGTCGTCCGGGCTCCTTTTATTATTTCTTTGCATATTCCATATTCATAAAGTAATCGTCCTCGGCGGTTCGGTTTTTCCACTTGGGGGGATTCAATATCGACGCAAAACCCACGTCGAATATGAATTCCTTGTCGATGTTATCGGCTACCGAGCCATCGGCGTTGTATACCTCGCCCGTAAAGCGAACGGTAAGCTCGCTGCCTGTTCTCTCGACTGTGTAGTCAACATTTCCGCGAGCATCGTATACATAATTGAGCATACTTCTGTAAGCACTCAGGGGGCTGTTTATTTCGTCATACGCATCATACAGCTTATTCTGCGAAAGATCGTCGATAAAAGGCGGCACGGCATAGGTTCCGCCGCCGGTGCTTCCGTACAGCAGTATGGAGTTCCCGAAAAACGGGCAATTTATCTTATAGCCGTTTTCGGTAAGGTAGTTCCTATATTCCCTGTCATCCTCCATGCCCATTGCCTCTGCCGACTTCATAAAGTATCCCGTGCCCCAGGATTGGTATTTGAAGGACACGCTTGTAGCGAAAATGTAATACGCGAGATACAGCACCGCAAATCCCGCGGCGATCCATAAGATCACCTTTAATGGCTTTGGCAGTGCTCTTTTTCGGGTCAATGCTTTTCCTGCTTCACTTGCTGTCATGGCGGTTCCTCCTTTTATTATACTGATTTTATATATTATAGCACTTATTCGACGGATTGTCAACGGTTTAGAAATAATTTTACAAAATCCCTTGAAAAAACGGCGTTTTTCTGGTATAATTAATTTAGTATCAGAGTTAGGAGTGAGTGTTTTGGACAAGTTCAATCACCTTATAGATATGGACGATTACAGCGTCCGGCAATGGAACGAGATAATCGAGCTTGCCGAAAAGATCAAGGTCGATCCCGAGAGCTATGGCGACAGGTGTAAGGGAAAGATCATGGCAACGCTGTTTTACGAGCCGTCTACCCGTACACAGATGAGCTTTCAGGCGGCTATGATACGGCTCGGTGGAAGCATTATCGGCTTTGACAACCCGAGCAACTCCTCGGTCGCGAAGGGCGAGAATCTAAAGGATACCATAAAGATCGTCAGCACCTATTCCGATATTCTGGTAATGCGGCATACTCAGGAAGGCTCGGCGAAGGCGGCGGCTTTGTGCGCGGACTGCCACATAATCAACGCGGGCGACGGCGGACATCTTCACCCGACGCAGACTCTCACCGATCTGCTCACGCTTAAAAGCGAGCTTGGCAGGCTGGACAACCTTACCGTGGGACTTTGCGGCGATCTGAAATACGGGAGAACGGTTCATTCTCTGGTAAAGGCGCTTTCCTGCTATCCCAATAACAAATTCGTACTTATCTCCACGCCCGATTTGGCGCTGCCGTCATACATCAAGGACGTTATCAAGTCAAGGGGCAGCAGTTTTATCGAAGTGAGGACTATCGACGAGGCTATCAAAGACCTTGATATGCTGTATATGACGAGGATCCAGCGCGAGAGGTTCTCGAGCGAGGCGGAATACGAATCGCAGAAGGACGTATACTGCCTCACAAAAGCGAAAATGCAGTATGCGCGCCGCGATATGATCGTTATGCACCCGCTCCCCCGCGTAAACGAGATCGAGGTCGCTGTGGACAGCGATCCCAGAGCCGCGTATTTCCGTCAGGCAAACAACGGTATGTACGTCAGAATGGCTCTTATTCTCTACACGATGAACAGCGAGCCGAAGATCAAGCCGCTGCTTACGGGGGAGATACACAATAAAGTTCAGTGCACCAATCCCAAGTGCGTTACGCAGACCGAGACCTATCTCCCGCACAGCTTCATAAACCGCGGCGATATTCTGGTGTGCGAATACTGCGACGAGAGAATTCTCTTATAATAACGAAAGCCGAACGTTGCAGTTCGGCTTTTTTATTTCGGAAAGAGCGGGATCACATATTCGGGGAAACGCCCGAATTTTTCCTCTATCTCAAAATAATACATAGAATAATATATCAAGTAATACAGGATAGGGTTGGATATGAAAATTATTATCCACTCGGAGATCCTTGTTTTAATTACTTTATAAAAGAAAAGCGATGAGAATACAATCGACGCTATGTACATTATGACCGTCGGTCCGCCGACCATTTGTTCTCCTACAAAATTGCCGGCTATGCCGACTATTCCGATCGCGCTTACGAATATCAGCAGACGGGGCATAAAATATTCCGAAGTATCTATTCCTACAGCTAATGTCAGAACCGTCGAGAGCACTCCGCCGACTAAAACAGCGAGAATATAGCCAAAATCATGCGGGAATATTCCGTGAACGCCGAAAACCAACACCATAAACTCCGATATGATATTGAAAACCGCCCATACCGTTGTGCCTATTGGAAACATCAGCGACCAGACGATCATTCGCCGCGATAGCTTTCTTCGCATATATTCACCACCATTTTAAGGGCGTGCAGTTATCGTACTTACACGCCCCTTGTTTTTTATTTGATTTCCCAGACGAATGTTACGGTATCCTGCGACTTTATGTCCTCCGGCTCGAACTCGGGGACGCTTGCCTTGGCTATTCCCCTCATCTGATCGTTCATCGCGTATGTACTCGCGGAATAAACGTTCACGTCCGTCCAATTGTAGTCGATCGTGAGCAGTCCGCCAAGCTCTTCGCCCGACGCCTTGCAGAGTATCTCCGCTTTTTTGCGCGCGTTTTCGGTTGCCGATTCGAGCAGAGCCGCGCCAATGTTCTCGGGATTCTTTACGGTGAACGCAATGGATATCTCCGCGTCAGCGCCGCTGTCGGATATCGCCGTGAGCGTGTTGCTGAGCCGTGCGGAATCCAGATCGAACGAGACTTTAAGCCTGTATTCACAGGTGTAGCCAGAAAACTGTCTGTGATAAACGCCGCGCTCGTCGGGGACGTTTTCGTAATTCGTAAAAACGTTGAACGAGAGCGTTTTGAGTTCATCTTTCGCGAAGCCCACGGAAGAGAGCGCGTTTTGCAGCATCGCAATACGCTTATTCGCAGCCTCTACGGACTTTGAATAATCCAAGTCCTTGGAAACGATGTTCAACGAAATTGTGATGTAATCGGGCTTTGTCGAGACGGTTCCTATGCCTTTTACCGTAATTGTTCTGTTCATAATATTACCCCAATACCGACAGCAGAACGCCCGCCGCTACCGCAGAACCGATTACACCCGCAACGTTCGGGCCCATAGCGTGCATGAGCAGGAAGTTGGAGGGGTTGGTCTGCGCGCCGACCTTCTGAGATACGCGCGCCGCCATAGGTACCGCGGATACGCCCGCCGAACCGATAAGCGGATTGATCTTCTTGCCGGAGATCAAATACATCAGCTTGCCGAGCAATACGCCGCAAGCGGTTCCGACGCAGAACGCGATAAGTCCCAGTACGATAATAAAGATCGTCTTCCAGCTGAGGAAGTTGTTGGCTACCGCGGTCGCTCCTACGGTGATCCCGAGGAAGATGGTCACGATATTCATAAGCTCGTTCTGAGCGGTCTTTACAAGTCTGTCGCAGACGCCCGACTCCTTGAGCAGGTTGCCGAACATCAGGATTCCTACCAGCGGAGCCGCGGAGGGTACTATCAACGATACGATAATCGTAACTGCGATCGGGAATACGACCTTCTCGAGCTTGGATACCTCGCGAAGCTGTCCCATTTTTACGGCGCGCTCCTTCTCGGTGGTGAGAGCCTTCATAATAGGCGGCTGAATTACGGGAACCAGCGCCATGTACGAATACGCCGCGACGGCTATGGAGCCTAACAGCTGCGGGGCGAGCTTGGAGGTGAGGTAGATTGCCGTAGGACCGTCCGCGCCGCCTATGATCGCGATGGACGCGGCTTCCTTAAGAGTAAAGGGAGCTATCCCGGTGAGATTCAAAAGGCACGCGCCGAGGAAGGTAAAGAATATTCCGCCCTGCGCCGCCGCTCCCAAAAGGAAGCTCTTGGGGTTTGCGATCAGCGGACCGAAGTCGGTCATGGAACCGATCCCTAAGAAAATAAGCGGAGGATAAATCTGCAGCTTTACTCCGAGATACAGCATATCCAGAAGTCCGCCGTCATGCAATACCCTGCCGTAATCAAGCGAGGTCTCTTTGGTGAAGTTCACAAATATATTCGCGCCCTGCTCGATATACTCGGGAGCAAAATACGGGTTTGTTGCCGGATCCCACAGCTCGGGGTGATAAAGCCCCGTTAGGGGAAGATTTGTAAGCAGCATACCGAACGCTATCGGCAGCATAAGCAGCGGCTCATACTGCTTTACTATCGCGAGAAAGAACAGCACAAACGACAGGAAGATCATTATTATCTCTCTTATCCCCAAGCCATTGAAGCCAGAGGTTTCAAAGAGACCCTGTATTGTACTCTGAAATATTTCCATAATACAATTTTTCCTTTCTTATAGCTTCTGCATATTGCCGCTGATGCCCGCCATATTCCACGCGGAACGCGCGCGGGTATCCTTGTGCTTCTTAATGCTTCTTATTGTGTAAGACGTACCCTCAGCCTCGGAGAAAGCAGCTATTGCGGCGCTTATTACCGCAACGATCTCTTCCTCGTCATCGGCTTCTTCCTCAACCGCAGCCGTCTGAGCAACAGCAGCGGCAGGCTTTATCTCGGTCTTGGGGGCGGCTTTCTTCGCAGCCTTCTTCTTATCGACTGCCCTGAAGATGGTTCCCATCAGCCAGAAGAAAAAGATAAGTATTGCCAGAATAAGGAAAACGACAAGGATTCCCGTAAGAGAAATGATTCCCACAGTACTCCAATAATCGGGGTCGTTAAGCTGATCCTGCGCGGTTCCCAAGGCTTGCAGCCTTTCGATAACGTTTCCGCTTTCGGACAGCATTCCGAGCGAAATATTCATACATTTACTCCTTTATTAACTCGATAATCGAGAATTATTTTCAAAATCAAGATAATTATACTATATTTTTACAAAAATTTCAACAGCTTTACTGAAATTTTTATAACAAACTTTCGCTTGCTATTTACAGCAATTTGCACAAAACAAAATCGCTTTTTTATATTTTTGTCACAAATTATTGTTTTCAGAGACTGAAGCCGCCGTCCACGCCCAGCACCTGCCCCGTAATAAAGCGATTTTCGGCGAGAGCGCGCACCGCCTGCGCCACCTCGCGCGGCGTTCCCATGCGTCCGAGCGGTGTCTCATCACAAAGCTGCGAAAGCTCCTCTTCATTCAGATGCGCACAATTCATCGGGGAATCTATCACCCCGGGAGCTATGGCGTTTACGGTTATTCCCGACGGTCCAAGCTCCTTGGCGAGCGCCTTTGTGAAGCCGATAACGCCCGCTTTCGCCGCAGAATACGCCACCTCGCAGGATGCGCCGTGGATTCCCCATACGGAGGAAATATTCACAACTGCGCCGCTTTTTCGGCTTACCATTGACGGCACGACCGCTTTTGTCACGTTGAAAACGCCCGTCAGGTTCACGTCGATCATGCGCCGCCATTCCTCGGCGGTCGTGTCGAGAAACGGCTTGATAAGCGAGATGCCCGCGTTATTTACGAGAATATCAATGCGCGGGAATTCTTTCAGAACGCTTTGCACCGCTGTTTCCACGGAGTTCTTATCCGTAATGTCCATCTTCACGCAGCCGCAGCACAGCTTATCCCGCAGCGCGAACGCCTGTTCCACGTTTTGGTTATAGGTGAATACAACGTCGTCGGCTTTCGCGAATTCTTCCACAATCGCGGCGCCGATCGCTCCCGAGCCGCCTGTTATCATAACTGTGCTCATTTTACGGCTACCATTATCTCGCCGTCGGGGGCGGTTATCTCGACTGCCGAAAGCTGCTTTTCGCTGTTGTCGATGAGAAGCTCGGCTATTTTATCCTCGATGTCCGAGCGAATAACCTTGCGGATATCGCGTCCGCCGAACTTTCCGCCGAACGCCTTTTTGGCGATCGCAGCGTACACGTCCTCGGAGATGTTAAGCTCGAGATTCTTCTCTTTGATCGGGGATTCAAGCTCGGTGAGATTGAGCTTGGCGATCTTCGCGTAGGATTCCTCGGTCAATGGCGCAAACGCCACTATCTCGTCTACCCTCGCTAAAAACTCGGGTCTTAAGAAGTCGCGGAGACCTTTCATTACGCGCTCACGGCTTACCTCGGTCTGCGTCTTGGAGAAGCCTATACCGTTCATGCCGCCCGTGGAGCCTGCGTTTGAGGTCATGGCTATGATGGTATTCTCGAAGCTGACGTTTCTTCCGTGAGAATCGGTGATCTTTCCCTCGTCGAGAATTTGCAGGAGTATATTCATTACATCGGGATGCGCCTTTTCGATCTCGTCAAAGAGAATTACCGAATAGGGCTTTCTGCGGACACGCTCGGTGAGTTGCCCCGCCTCGTCATAGCCGACGTATCCGGGGGGCGAGCCGATTATTTTGGAAACGCTGTGCTTTTCCATATACTCGGACATATCCAGTCTGATAAGCGGGTCTACCGTGTCGAACATCTCTTTCGCAAGAACCTTTACAAGCTCGGTTTTTCCCACGCCGGTGGGTCCCACGAAGATGAACGACGCGGGTCTGCGGCGATCGGAGAGCTGTACGCGGCTGCGCTTTATCGCCTTTGCCACCAGCTCGCAGGCTTCGTCCTGACCGATTATCTTCGCCTTGAGATTCTCCTCCAAAACGGACATTCTCTTAAACTCGGTCTCTCTGATCTTGTTTGCGGGAATTCCCGTCCACAGCTCTATTACCTTGGACAGATCCTCGGCGGTGACATAGACGTTCTCCGCCTTTTCTTTAAGCTCGCCTATCTTCTCCTCGTTTTTGGCAATAGTTGTCTTAAGCTCCGCCAAGCGAGCGTAATCTATATCGGGATCCTCGGCAAGCTCGCTTTCCTCGCGCTTTTGAGCGGCAAGCTCGATTTTCAGTTTTTCGTATTCGGTAATGCTTTCGTTTCCGAGAGACGCGCAAGCGCACGCCTCGTCAAGCAGGTCTATCGCCTTATCGGGCAGGAAGCGGTCGTTGATATAACGCTCGGACAGCACCGCGCACATCTTCGCGATCTCCTCCGAAACGTGCACCTTGTGATGCTCCTCATAATAACGCTTGATACCGCCGAGAAGCGTTATCGTTTCCTCGATGGTCGGCTCGTTTACTGTCACGGGCTGGAAACGGCGCTCGAGCGCGCTGTCCTTTTCGATATGCTTTCTGTACTCGGCGAACGTCGTGGCTCCGATCACCTGCAATTCCCCTCTGGAAAGCGCGGGCTTGAAGATATTCGCGGCGTTCATGCTGCCGTCGGAGTCGCCGCCCGTTCCCACGAGATTGTGGACCTCGTCCACAAACAGCATTACGTTTCCGGCGTTCTTGACCTCGTCGATGAGGGATTTTACGCGGCTCTCAAACTGTCCGCGGAACTGCGTTCCCGCAACGAGAGCCGTAAGATCCAGCAGGTAAAGCTCCTTGCCCTGAAGTCTGAACGGTACGTCGCCGCTTGCCAGCTTCAGCGCGATGCCCTCGGCTATGGCTGTCTTTCCGACGCCCGGCTCGCCTATCAAGCATGGATTGTTCTTAGTTCTGCGGGAGAGTATCTGCAAAACGCGGTATATCTCCTTTTCGCGTCCGACGATGACGTCGATCTTTCCCTCTTTTGCTCTTCTGGTAAGGTTCGTGCAATAGGTCTCCAGACACTTGCGCTTTTTGTCGGTTTTCTCGGTTTTTTTGCGGGGCTTCTTTTCCGTTTCCTCGTCCTTTTTATCGGAACCGAACAGGTTCTTCAGAAAGTTCGGAACTGTGCCCGCGCCGCCGCGCTCGAAAAGATTGTCCTCGTCCTTGCGGGAATCCTCGAACATATCGTCAAGCTCTTCGTCCGACGACTCCGAGCCGAATCCGAACGGCTTGAACACGTCGCTGTCTATGAGCCCGTCTTCCCCGAAAATAGAATCGCAGGCGCTGTCGAATTCCTCCTCGGTTATTCCCATCTGCTGCAGATATTCGTTGACCTGCGGAAGTCCCAGTTCCTTTGCGCAGCTAAGGCACAAGCCCTCGCTCTTACGCTCGCTTCCGTTTATCGTAGAAATAAACATCACAGCGGGACGCTTTTTGCATCTGGAACATAACATCTTAAATCACCTTACCTTCTTATGTATTGCTCACAAAATTCAAAAAATCGGCTTCGTAAAATCTCTTGAAAATAAACGTCGAATCGATCGTCGCCTGATTGAACAGCAGAACGTTTCCGTCGCACAACGACACCGCAAGGCGCGTTGCGAGACAGACGATGAAGATTATCACTATTCCCTCGCAGGCGCCGGCTATTCCTCCGACAAACGAGTTTGCTTTTCCTATCACGGGGACTTTTTCAAGCAGCTTGGTGGCGTTCGCGGCTATTCCTATCGCCGCGGATACTATTGTGAAAATCACCGCGAACACTATCGTTCTGATAATTATAACGCAGTATGGACGTATCATATTCTGCATTACGGTATCCTTTACGGTGCTGTTTGTTTCCAGCATATTCAGCACGAGCTTTCTTACCACGGACACCGTTATATTGTCGGAATTGCCGTAATTTCTTCCCTCGGGGAAATAGCTTCCGACTATTTCGATATACTTGTTGAAATCCTTGAGATCGCCCTTCTGGATAAGGCTTACCGCCGCAAACTGCGCGAAGGCGAGCTTTCCGAGTCCGTATTTTTCGATCTCCTCTTTGGTGAAATCAGCGGTTTTGGCGTTTACCGAGGACAGATCGAATTCCTCGCTGAGCCCGAGAGTTTCTCTGTTCTCTTCGGTAAGCCCCACCTCGGAGAAATTAAGATCGGTAAGATCGAATACGGCGTTTGTCGTGCCGGAATAGTTCGGCTCGATCTCGCCGACGGGCGTTCCCGATATAAGCACCTTATCAAACTGAGCGGCGGAAAAGTTCCCCAGATGCAATGCAGCAAGAGAACTGTCAACAGCTTGTTCCGTCTTTTGCGTAAGGGGCTTTTCTATGTGATTGTTATAGATCGCCTCGGCTATCGGCAGGCTTAGCATCATTGCCATGAAAAACGCCACCGCCACCGCCAGCATACTGAGTATTACCTTCGCGAAGCCCATTCTCCAGCCCGCGAAAAACATACACACCACCGTTGCCACTACCGCAACGTCAAATACTATTGCAAACTGCTCCCCCATTAGCTTTCACCTCTCACAGGCTGACGCGCCGGACTGTGTTGTATCCCAACAAATACGCGCTGCCGTTTATTATCTTTATATTTGAATATTCATCTTCAAGCTCATAAATTTTTATTCCCTCTAAAGCGGAATTATATACGCTGAGCTTGTTTCCGCCGAGAACGTAAAGCCGTCCGCCGTTTACGTCAAACGCCGCGGCGTTGTCGAGCTGAGCGGAATACGCCGCTTCGAGGCGTTCGTTATACGCGACGGCAGTCTCGCCGTTGGAGCCGGAATCGCGGAATATCACCACGCGCGCTCCGTCGGTCTCGGGGATACCGTAAACCTGTCGGGTGTACGAATTGTTCGCAATAAGCTCGCCGGTCTGTTCATTGAAAAGGTACGCGCCCGAGCTTGTCACCGCGTAGATCCCGTCCGAACACCTTTCGAGAGAGTAGGTTATGTTATTGTCGATGGAGCTTCTCCACGACTCGGACTCGGAATTCGATATGTCAAATCTCACAAGGTTTCCGCGAAGCTCGCCGTTTTTCTCTCCGACTACCGAAACAAACACGCTGTTGTCATTCGCGCCGAAGCACACGCCCATTATCTTCTCGTCAGGAGAAGCCCAGCGGAATATCTGCTTTCCCTCGGAATTGTAAATTATCAGAAAGTTTGAATATCTCGTAGACGTGGTGACCACCGCCGTGCGGCCTGTGTTTCCTATCTGCGCGAAGACTATGCTGTCTTCGACGGAATTTTTGAAGATCTCGCCGGTTCGCGAAAACAATTTGAAGGACTTGCCGTTTTTATCGTAAACAAGCGTTCTCTTGTCGTTGGAGACCGCCGCGGGATTCTGAAAGCCGTGCTGGATGCTCGCGATCTCCGCGCCCTCGCCGTTGTAGGTGTACAAATAGGTGTCGGTAAGCAGATAAAAGCTCTCGCCCATTTCCCCGAGATAATACTGCGTGCTTCCGGGAAGCATTACGGGGAATCCGCCCTTGCCGACTTTAAGCCCCATGTCCTTAAACGGCGCGAAAAGCGTTTCGCGGTTTACTATTACCAATACCGCTATTACTATCACAAGCAGAAATATTCCAAGTCTTATGATAAGATTTCTGCGCTTTTTCTTCTGGCGGTATTTATTTATGTCGTTTCTTTCTTCCATGTTGTTCACCACTTTGACTGTTTGTCAAGATTTTAACAGCTTATATTTTCCCTATCTTTCTATTATACCATATCCGCAGGATATGGTATAATTGCCCGATACGCGCGGAGCAGAC
>JAFLUD010000055.1 GCA_022508965.1 Oscillospiraceae bacterium | reverse complement strand
GTCTGCTCCGCGCGTATCGGGCAATTATACCATATCCTGCGGATATGGTATAATATTGCAGGAAGTGATAATGAGTTATGTTTATTCTGCTGGGGAAAATTGATACTCAGCCGCTTGAACAGGAATTCGGACAGTTAGAAACAGATGAGGTAATCGTTACAGACGAAAGAATGGAGCATATAAAGGAACATCATCCGCAAGATGTCCAATTGTTCATACAATACGCTCACAAGGCTATCCAAAGTCCTGATTTGATCATAAAAGATGTAAAAAATTCAAACACCGTTTTTATGGTAAAATGTCTTGAAGACACAAATTTGAATATCGTGATCAAGCTTGCTTTAGAAGGGAGCGGCGAAAACATTAAAAATTCGGTGATCTCATTCTATCGAATTCGTCATAGCAATTTAAAAAAATTACAAAAAAATAATAAAGTACTTTACAAACGGGAATAATTATGCTATAATTATATTAAGATAAAACAGGCGTTTGAAGTAGAGATCGTGCTGCTATCACACCCTTGCGGTTACAAAGAGATGCGGGAAAGGGCACACCCGCCAAACGTCCAAAAGCCGTCCGAGAGATCGGGCGGCTTTTTCAGTTTACAGTAATGAGTAAACAGTATTTTTTCAAGAAAAAACGCTCCCTCGACTTCCAAGGGAGCGTTTTAATTATTACTGTTTACTCATTACTGTGAACTGATCAATGGTGGAACAGACGAATACCCGTAAACGCCATTGCTATCCCGTACTTATCGCAGGTCTCGATGACGTTGTCGTCGCGGATGGAGCCTCCGGGCTGCGCGATGAATTCCACGCCGCTCTTGTGAGCGCGCTCGATGTTGTCGCCGAACGGGAAGAATGCGTCCGAGCCGAGAGCCGTGCCCTTCATCGTATCCAGCCACGCGCGCTTTTGTTCGCGTGTGAACACCTCGGGCTTTACCTTGAATATCTTCTGCCACTCGCCCTCCGCGAGAACGTCCATATAATCCTCGCCAATGTAGAGGTCGATCGCGTTGTCGCGGTCGGCGCGGCGGATATCGTCAACGAACTGCAGGTTCATTACCGTCGGAGACTGGCGCAGATACCAGTTGTCGGCCTTGGTTCCCGCAAGACGCGTACAGTGGATACGCGACTGCTGACCCGCGCCTATGCCGATAGCCTGTCCGCCGCACGCGTAGGCTACGGAATTTGACTGCGTGTATTTCAGCGTTATCAGCGCGATAGCAAGGTCGTCAAGCGCACTTTTGGGAATGTCCTTGTTCTTGGTGGGACGGTTCGCGAACAGCGCGTCGTCGATCACCAGCTCGTTTCTTCCCTGTTCAAAGGTGATCCCGAAGACCTGCTTTCTCTCGATCGGATCGGGAGTGTAATCGGGGTCGATCTTTATGATGTTGTAGGTTCCTTTTCTCTTTGATTTGAGAATTTCCAGCGCGTCATCGTCATAACCGGGCGCGATAACTCCGTCCGAAACTTCTCTTTGAATGATCCTTGCCGTGGACGCGTCGCACACATCGGACAGCGCGATGAAATCCCCGTAGGAGGACATTCTGTCCGCGCCCCTGGCTCTCGCATACGCGCACGCGAGGGGGCTAAGTTCTCCCAGATCGTCCACCCAATATATCTTCGCGAGCGTTTCGGAAAGCGGCAGCCCTATCGCCGCGCCCGCCGGAGAAACGTGCTTGAAGGAAGTCGCCGCGGGCATTCCCGTAGCGGCTTTAAGCTCCTTTACCAGCTGCCAGCCGTTGAACGCGTCCATAAAGTTGATGTAACCCGGCTTGCCGTTCAACACCTCGATAGGCAGAGCCTTTCCGTTCTCCATAAAAATTCGCGACGGCTTCTGATTGGGGTTGCAGCCGTATTTCAGTTCCAGTTCGTTCATAAATTACTCTCCTTATCTGTTGTCATAGCTCCTCACAGCCTGTCGTCCGACCGCGCCCGCTCCACATAACCGCGCCGAGTGCTCGGGGGGACGCGCCCGCCATTCGCTTCGCGAATGCGCTGCGAAGCAGCAGTTTTCGCCAAAGGCGAAAACGCGGGCGCGCGCAGTCGCATGGGGTTGACTTGTCACGGTGTGGGGGCGTCGGCGCGGGGTGGTTGACCGGCGCGTTTAGCAACGCTGCACGTTATTTATTCTTGTTTACAATGCGCGACTCGTACTTCCCCGTCTCGATATCAATATATCTTGTGAACAGCGATACCTTGTTGTCAGCGTTGAGGTTGCTCCATACAAAGTTTGTGAACTCATCGAGCGTCATGTCGGGAATCTCGACGTCCTTGGGTTCCCCCTCAAAAGACGGGAGGGGTTCTCCTGCGTCTTTATAGGTGTGGATAAAGCTGCCGGTGCCGTTTTTGGGATTGGCGTAGGCGAAGGAATATCTTCTGCAGGAACCGGGGTCGCCGTTAGCGCTTTTGAGAATGGACATCGCATAGTTCATCGAGCCGTCCTCGAGATGGAGAATGCCCGAGATCCTGGGGGTGAAGTTTGGAGCGTCGTCCTCGAAGGTGCGGGTCCTCAACGACTGCTCAAAGGTCATCTGCTTGTCCATAAGCTCGTAGATGGTGTCGGTCTGATCGCCGTTGGTGACGATGGTCTTGTTTCCGAGAACCCTCACGGGCGCGTAAATAATAAGGTGCGGATCGGTCATCTTGCTCTCGTCGAACGCCTGTGTGCGGATGCCCTCGCCGTCCTCGACGAACACGCGGTTGCGGCTGTTCTCGCTGCGCCCCATGATGAAGTAAGCGATGACCGCCTTTTTTCCGTCGGCGCTTTTGCCGATAACGATCCCCCTGCCATGATACGCGAGGGAATTCAGTTCTTTGTCCAGTGTGATCATAGTTGTTCCTCCTTTAAAAGTAATGACCAAAGCATTTGCTTCTTTGGCAAGGACCATAGCCTCGTCCCTCTGCCTCTTTTTTAGTCATTTTAATAACATTTCCGTTCATATTACTGCAAGTTACATCTATGTGATATTTCTTTCCATTACCCGAAGCAGCAATATAAACCACCATTGTTCCGTCAAGATATGCTTGATAATCCGACCCCGGGAAATCGGGTTTAGAGGTCGATGATTTTGTCGTGGTCGATGACGGCTTGGAAGCCGAGGATAGCGTTGTTGAGGACTTTGACAACGGTGAAGATGAATAGGAACTCTCATCGGGGAAAGTCGAGATTGTTGACTCAACGCTCTCTTCGGGTTCGGTCATTGTTGTTGAGATTTCCGAAGAATCGGACGGCTCATCGGGATAAACAAAACTGCTGCTCGAAACCGACGATGAACTTTCGCTCTCCTCCGGGAAATCCGATTCTTCCACGGAATCGCTTGAAATATCCGACGGGAGATCATAGTATTTTTCGTTTGTCGTCGAAAAAGAATTTTCGGAAACTGACAACGGATTTGAAGCAGTCAATATTTCGTCCAAATCGCAGCCGGTTACCGGGAAAACCATAGCTGTCAACAGTAAAAATGCAAGAAATTTCTTCATATTTAAACTCCGTTGACAAAATTCCACTCATCGTCTTCGTCGAAATCGTCCCATGCTCTGCGATCCTCGAACGCGCCGAGATACACGAGCTTTCCGTCGAGGATCGTGATCTCCAGACCGTGCTCGGGTTCCCAGCAGCAGTCGCATTCTATGTGGAATCCCACGCGCTCGTCCTTTGGAGCATTAACGATAAAAACGTGCGGGAAAACGTCCGCACGAATTTCCTCGGCGGGAGTGTTCTCGTATATCTTCACGTCCATATCTTCGTTAAAATCCTCGCCGACGTATTCGCAGAAAAACAAAAAGTACCGTTTGGACGCTTCCCATATTGACCGAACGGTCTCCTCGGAAAGAGAATTAAGAGCCTCGGCGCATTTTTCGGCGTAAGCGATATCAACGCCCCTGTCGATCATGACCTCAAGCTCCCTGCCGAACAGCTCCCAGCAAAGATTCCCCTCAAGCCCGAACTCTCCGTCGTGAATATTAGTTATCATAAACTACCGCCCTTTCCGAAAAGCTCCGCCGCCGTGATAGGTATTAACACAGCAGGAATACACCTGACCGCATTTTTCACACCCGATAACGTGGTAGATTATATCGTCCGCCCAATACCCGTTTTCGTCCTTGACCCTGTCGAGCGGACAGTTCCCCTCGATAAGCTCGAAGCCGCCGTTTGAAATCAGGCTCTTTATATACTCCACGCACTGAAGATACTCGTATGGGGAGTTAAACAGCTTAACAAGCCTTATGTTTTCGCATTTTTCACACATATTAATTCAGATAATTATACCTTTTCTTCAACAGCTTATCATTCCACGCTCCCGCGCCGCAGACCTCGCCCGCGTAAACGGGAACGTCTCCGTGAAGGGCGATCTCCATGACCTCGTCCGGCACGGGATCGAAGCTGAATTTTATGCTGTACGCTATCGGGCAATCCTCCTCGGAAACATAATCCGAACGCTCGAACGCAAGCTCTGTGGGCGTGATAAGCTCGAGCAGGTCGCCGACCGTCGAATCCTCGTCAAATTCGAGATCGCCCAGATCGAACTCGCCGCTGTGCTCGTCCAGCATATCCGCAACATACGTCACAAGCGCCTCAAGGCAGGCAAACAGCGCGGTATGCTCCGCTAAGTTCGCGGCGGTCAGGTTCTCGAAATGCTCCGCGCACCGTCTCGCGTATATCTCGTCGTCTCCCTTGACGTAAAACCGCATTCTACAGCCAAAAAGCGGTATTTCCACACTGCCCTCAAGCCGTCCGAAATAGCCCGCGCTTTCCTTTAATGAATAGTTGTTGTCGCTCATATAAAATTCCTTTACGGGTCAACATAAGCCTTTCCGTCGCGAATAACGATCCTGTCCTCGCAGAACAGCGACACCGCCTTCGGGAGCAGCTTCCACTCTACGTTTTCCATTATCTTTTTTTGCAGGGATTCGGGGGTCTCGCCGTTTTCAACGTTGACAGTACCCTGTAAGATGATCGCACCCGCGTCGGCTTTCTCGTTGACGAAATGCACCGTCGCGCCCGACACCTTCACGCCGTAATCCAACGCCGCCTTGTGAACTCTCAGCCCGTAAAATCCCTCGCCGCAAAAGCTGGGGATAAGCGCCGGATGAACGTTGATTATTTTGTATGGGAACGCCTTTGTTACGCACTCGTCGAGGATAGTCATAAATCCCGCGAGCACCACCAGATCGGCGTTTTGCTTTTGCAGTTCTTCGAGGATCGCCTCGCTGTACATTTTCTCGCTGTAATAATCCTTTCGGGGAATCACCGCCGTCGGGATCCCCGCGAGCCGTGCGCGCTCAAGCGCGTAAGCGTCCGCCTTTGAGGAGATTACGCAGGTAACCTTTCCGCCTTTTATTTCACCGCTTTTCTCGGCGTCGATTATCGCCTGGAGGTTGGTGCCGCCTCCCGAAACAAGTACGCATATATTCTTCATAAAATCACCCCGGCTTGTTAATTGATAATTGACAATTGATAATTGATAATTTCGGTGCGCGGCGAAGCCGCGCTATTTAAATTAGTCGCCGCAGGCGACACCATAATTATCCATTATCAATTCTACATTGTCAATTTGAGATTCAACGCAGTTGAATCTCAATGGTCGTGTAGTCCTTTTCGGTGCGCGCGGAAGCCTTGGCTGTGAAATCGACGTACTCGATATTCACCGAGTAACTGCCAAGCTCCAGCTGCTTGAAGAACTCCATGTCCGCTGTGTCGGGCAGCGTTTCCAGCGCTTGGATCCACGGCATTCCCTTAATAGTTATCTCGCCCTTGAAGAACCCCGACGGGAAATGCTTGGGGCATATATCGCCTTTGTTTAAACGAATTCCCACGCAAAAAACCACCGAGCCGTTTTTGGTGTAGCAATACACCCCCAGCTTGTCCCACGAGTAATTCACGCGCTTGGAGGTGAGGCTTTGCTCCAGCGATTTCGGGAGCGTTCCGCCCCAGTCCTTCAGATCCTTTGCGGGGTCGCTCGGATAAACCACCGCGCGCGGCTTGCCGAGGACTGCCGTCAGCGCGTCGATATGCGACGGCACGTCCACCGTTTTTCCGTTGATAACGATGCGGTCGTCGTCCAGCTCGATCTTTACCGAAGCAGGCTCGACGGCGTTCTTTTTAAAGAAATCGAAAAGTCCCATTACTCGAAGAGCACTCCGTCGGTGCTTTCTACCGTCTCGCCTATAATGAACGCTTCCTCGCCGTTATTTTTGAGAATTTCCACAGCCTTCTCGGCGTCGAATTTCTCCACGACCACAGCCATTCCCACGCCCATATTGAAGGTGTTGAACATATCGTGCTCGCTTATGCCGCCCTCTTTTTGGAGCAGCGCGAAGATCGGCGGGATATCCCAGCTGTCTTTTATGATCTTCGCGGAAATTCCGTCCGGCAGCATACGCGGGATGTTCTCATAAAAACCGCCGCCTGTGATGTGGGAAATTCCCTTGACATTCACCTTTTCGATCAGATCGAGCACCGGCTTCACATAAATTCTCGTGGGCGTGAGAAGCGCTTCGCCAAGCGATTTTCCAAGCTCGGGAACAAAGCCCTTGAGGTTCTGTTCGTTTATGTTGAACACCTTTCTCACCAGCGAAAATCCGTTGGAATGAACGCCGCTTGAAGCGATGCCGACGATAGCGTCGCCCGCTTTTATCTTGGAATTGTCGATGATCTTTGATTTATCCACAATTCCCGTGGAATAGCCCGCGATATCGTATTCGTCCTCGGGCATCATGCCGGGGTGCTCGGCGGTCTCGCCGCCAACCAGCGCGCAGCCTGCCATAACGCAGCCGTCCGCCACGCCCTTGACTATTTCCGCGACCTTTTCGGGAACGTTCTTTCCTATCGCGATGTAGTCCAGAAAATACAGCGGCTTTGCTCCGCAGCAGATGATGTCGTTCACGCACATCGCCACGCAGTCGATACCGATGGTGTCGTTCTTGTTCATCAGCATTGCGATCTTCAGCTTGGTGCCCACGCCGTCGGTTCCCGACACGAGAATAGGCTCCTTTATCCCGCTGAGATCGAGCTGAAACAGCCCGCCGAAGCCGCCTATCCCCGAAATGCACCCGGGGATCTTCGTGCGCTCGACGTCCGCTTTCATCAGCCGAACGCTCTCATAACCCGCGGTTACATCTACTCCTGCAGCTTTATAGCTTTCACTATAACTTTTCATTTCAATATCTCCCATACTGTATTGTGCTTCGGGGGCTCTGCCCCCGAACCCCCGCCAAAGGGACTCGTCCCTTTGGAATCCCGGTTTATTGCGCTTATACTTTGCTGTTACTCCTCGAATTTGGTTTCAAATTTATCCTTCGGAAATTCCTCCGGAACAGCCACCGGATACTCCCCGGTAAAACAGCCGCGGCAAAAGCCGCAGTGCGCGTCGGCGGCGATCTTTACGACCGCGTCGGTGCTTAAAAATCCCAGCGAATCCACGCCGATAAGCTCCGCGATCTTCTCGACGGAATGCTTGTTTGCGATGAGGTTTTCCTTGCTGTCGATGTCGGTGCCGAAATAACACTCGCTGATAAACGGCGGCGCGGAAATCCTCATGTGGATCTCACGCGCGCCCGCCGCGCGAAGCAGCTTTACCACCTTCGCCGAGGTGGTTCCTCTGACAATGCTGTCGTCGACCAGAACAACGCGTTTTCCCTCGACCGTCTCGCGGATAACGTTCAGCTTTATTTTTACGGAATTCTCGCGCATCCCTTGGGTCGGCTGAATGAACGTCCTGCCGATGTAGCGGTTTTTGATGAAGCCCACGCCGTAGGGGATCCCCGATTCCTGAGAGAAGCCCAGCGCCGCGTCAAGTCCGCTGTCCGGGCAGCCTATCACCACGTCCGCGGGAACGGGGTGTTCCTTCGCGAGAAAATGCCCCGCGCGAAGCCGCGCCTTGTGAACGGACGCTCCCTCTATCACCGAATCGGGACGCGCGAAATATATGAACTCGAACACGCAAAGCGAGCTTGGCTTTCCGCAGTGAGTTTTAATGCTGTCAACGCCGTTTTCGTCGATAACGACTATCTCCCCCGGCTCGATATCGCGGATAAAATGCGCCCCTATGCTGTCGAAAGCGCAGGTCTCGCTGGCGACAACATAGCCGCCGTTTTCGGGCAATTCCCCCAGAACAAGCGGACGGAAGCCGTGCGGATCGCGCGCCGCTATCAGCTTTTTCGGCGACATTATCACCAGAGAATACGCGCCCTCGATTTTACGCATGGCGCGTTCCACCGCCTCTTGTATAGAACCGCATTCCAGCCGCTCGCGGGTTATCGCGTAGGAGATCACCTCGGTGTCGGAGGTGGAGTGGAATATCGCGCCGTGAAGCTCGAATTCCTTTCGCAGATCAAGCGCGTTTATGAGATTTCCGTTGTGGGCGATCGCAAGCGCGCCCTTGACGTGCCGCACCGTCATCGGCTGGCAGTTTGCGGTGTTTACGTTTCCGGTGGTGGAATAGCGGACGTGTCCGATAGCGATTCTGCCGTTCTCAAATTCCCCGAGCGTTCGCTCGTCGAACACCTCGTTTACCAGACCCAGACCCTTGTGTGTTTTGAATACTCCGCGCTCGTTCACAACGAGCCCGCAGCTCTCCTGACCGCGGTGCTGCAAGGCGTACAGCGCGAAATACACGGGCGTCGCCACATCCGTCGGAGCGTTCGTGTAAATCCCGAATACCCCGCATTCCTCATGTATAGCGTCAGTCAAAGAACATCATCCTTTTCCGTTCCAGCAATAGGTGCACAGCTTGCACTCGTCAAGTCCTATCGCCTTTTTGGTGCCCTCTAAGGATTGGAATTCCAAAGAAGTGAGCTTTAAGCGGCGGCAAATTTCATCGCGCAGTTTTTTGCCGCGCTCGGTATGGGAATTGCTGTATTCCTCGAGGAATTTTACCCCCTCGTCGCCCTCGGCTTCCTGGATTATCTGCCGCGCGATAAGCTCAAGCTCGGAGGTGCTTCGCGAGAAGTTCAGAAATTTGCAGCCGTGCATTATCGGCGGACAGGCAGAGCGCATATGTACCTCTTTCGCGCCGTTTTCGTAGAGGAATTCCACCGTCTCTCTCATCTGAGTGCCGCGGACTATGCTGTCGTCTATGAACAGCAGCCGCTTTCCATCGATAAGCTCGTGCACGGGGATCAGCTTCATTTTCGCGACCTGATTTCGCATCGCCTGGCTTTGCGGCATAAAGCTCCGCGGCCAGGTGGGAGTGTACTTTATGAACGGCCGCGCGAACGGTATCCCGCTGCGGTTGGCGTAACCGATAGCGTGCGCAGTTCCCGAATCGGGGATTCCGCAGACGTAATCCACGTCGGGCAGGCAGTTGTTGTCGATGTCCGCCTGAGCCATAAGCTCGCCGTTGCGGTTTCGCATTCCCTCAACGGTAACTCCCTCATAAACGGCAGTCGGATAGCCGTAGTATGTCCACAAAAACGAGCAGATACGCGTGGCGTTCTCATTGCCCTCGGAAAGCGTCTCGCAGCCGTTTTCCGTAACGCGCACTATCTCCCCCGCCGAAAGCTCTCTGAAGGTGGAATACCCCAGCTTCTGGAACGCGAAGGATTCCTGCGAAACGCAATAGCCGTCCTCCCTTTTTCCGATGATTATGGGAAGTCGCCCCGCCTTATCGCGAGCGGCGATGATGCAGTCCTTGGTGAGAATGATAAGCGACATGGTGCCGTCTATTTTCTCCTGCGCGTAACGAATGCCATCGGTGAAGCTGTTCTTTTGCGCGATGAGCGCGCCGATAACAGCCGAGGAGTTTATCTTTCCGCTGCTCATTGCCTCAAAATTGGCGCAGCCGTTCTCGAGTAATTCCGCGGAAAGCTCGGCGGCGTTGTTCATAATGCCGACGTTGCACACCGCGTACAGCCCGAGCTTCGAGGTTACGAGAATGGGCTGCGGATCGCTGTCGCTTATGCAGCCTATGCACAGCTTCCCGCGCATTCCGTCCGCGTCCTTTTCAAACTTAGTCCGAAACGGGGAATTTTCTATACTGTGAATGCTGCGCTGAAAACCAAGCTCCGGCGAGAATGCCGCCATACCGCCTCTTCTGGTTCCCAGGTGGGAATGGTAATCGGTGCCGAAGAATACGTCTGTCACGCAATCATTTGCGGACGCTATTCCGAAAAATCCTCCCATTGTTGTTCTCCTTATATCAGTTGTCAGTTTACAGTAATGAGTAATGAGTAAACAGTATAGGAGCGCGCTACGCGCGCTTATTTAAATAAGCGCCGAAGGCGCACCGATACTTTTTACTTTTTACTTTTTACTTTGCACTGTTACTTGCCGAAAATGCGGCGCATCATTTCCTGATACGCGTCCTCTACTCCGCCCATATCGCGGCGGAAGCGATCCTTGTCCAGCTTCTCGTGAGTGGTGGAATCCCAGAAACGGCAGGTGTCGGGCGAGATCTCGTCCGCGAGCAATATCTTTCCGTGGAAACGTCCGAACTCGATCTTGAAGTCGATGAGATCAATGTTGATCTCCTTGAAGAACTTCAGCATGAATGTGTTCACCATAAACGCGTACTTGGAAATTTCCGCGATCTCCTCTTCGGTAGCAAGACCCAGTCCCAGCGCGTAATAATCGTTGATGAACGGGTCGCCGAGGTCGTCGTTCTTATAGCTGAACTC
>JAFLUD010000054.1 GCA_022508965.1 Oscillospiraceae bacterium | reverse complement strand
GACGCAAGGCTTTGTGCCTTGCTAGGAGGTTTGACGCAGCAGACGGCGTGCTATGGCGATTTTCCCTCAAACAAGATTTTTTGAGGCGACCAAAAAATTATAATTGGGAGGAAATATCTATGACAAACTTTTTCAAGAACATCTTCGGCACCGGAGATGACAACGAGGGCTTCATCGATTACGATGAGGGCTACGACACCTCGTCCTCGGCTGTTACCGACGAGGAAGCGGACTATGGAATGTATTCCGCGCCGGCACCCTTCACGAGCAGCTCTTCGAGCGCTTCCGCTTCGAGAGCTATCAACATCCACAGCCTGCCCGGACAGCCCAAGATCACCATTATGAAGCCGTCCGGCTATGACGAGGTAATGAACGACGCGATCGCAAGACTTCGCGACGGCACCATCATTTTCCTCAATCTCAACGGCATCGACCAGGAGATCGGCACCAGGATCGTTGACTTTATGACCGGCGCCGCGGCTATGTGCGACGGCAGGATCAAGAAGGTCGACACCTGCAGCTACGCGATCGCTCCGAAGAATGTTGAGTGGGTAAACAACATCGAAGACTGATCAAGGTGAATGTGAATTACTTAAATGACGAGGAGCGATATCTGTCGGCTCACATCTCCGATCTGGCTGAACTCAGCCGGAAAACGGGGGTCCCGCGATTTTCCCATGTATTAAGCGAACGGGAAATGACAGTGGCATCAGACGCGGCGCGGGCAGATAAAGCGAATCCGATTTTTTACGGAGGCTATGACGGCGCGACGAGAACGGTCTGCGGCTTTTTCGAGGGCACCTACGCCGAGGAATTGCCGAAAGAGGGGATGTTCCCGCTGCGCGCCGTCACGTTTTCGTTTAGAAAGGGCGACGCTCTGTCGCACCGCGATTTCCTCGGGGCTATCTTAGCTGCGGGCCTTAAACGCTCGGCGGTGGGGGATATCCTTGTGGCAGAGGAATACGCGGTGGTGTTTTGTCTGGACACAGCTGAGGAAATTATCTGCGGTCTGACAAAGATAGGCAGGGTGGGCGTGAAGCCCGAAAAGGGCATAGCGAGAGAGCTTCCGAGGGCACGGCTCGAAGTAATCGACAAAACGGTCTCGTCGCTGAGACTCGACTGCATTGTCGGAGCCTGCGCAAATATTTCAAGAGATAAATCCGCGTCGCTCATCAAATCGGGGCAGGTAAGTGCGGATTTTTCGGTGTGTCTTAATGTAAGCTGCACCGTAAAAGAAGGCACCGTTATCTCGATACGCGGGCACGGCAGGTTTCGGCTTGCGAAGGTTGCCGGGGAGACAAAAAAGGGCAGACTCCGCATCACTCTCGAAAAGTACGTCTGATTTTTTCGGGGAACTGCTTTGCGGTTTGATTTTATAGGAATGTCGCGGAGGCGAGCCGCCTCTGGTTTTTCGTTCCAAACGTGGAACATTGTCAAAGGCAGACGCTCGACCAGTGCGATGCTTCCGTATCGCACGCTGCTTAAGGCGAGCCTTCGTTTCGCGCTGTTCCTATGAAAGCAAATACGCGTTTTCAGTATGAAGAATCAAAAAGAAAGGGATCTTGTTATGAATGCAAAGGAAATTATAACAAAGCGTTTTGAGAAAGCAACTTTTAACGGATATAAGACCGAGGATGTTGATGAATTCCTCAAGGAGGTTTCCGACGAGTTCGCGCAGCTCCAGAAGGACAAGGGCGAGCTCGAGCGCAAGCTGGAGGTGCTGGCGGACAAGATCCGCGAATACCGCGAGGACGAGGACGCGCTGAAGGACGCGCTTCTCATCGCGCAAAAGCAGGGTAACGCCATTGTCGCGGAGTCGAAGGCTTCGGCGGAGAAGCTCACCAAGGAGACCAACGACGCCGTAACAAAGCAGCTCTCCGAGGCGAAGCTCAAGAGCGAGCGCCTTGTAAACGACGCTGACGAGTATTCCAAAAAGACCCGCCGCGAGGCAGACGAGACCGCGGAGAAGATCGTAAACGACGCCAAGGCAAAGGCGGAGGAGATCAAGACCGCTATGGACAGACAGCAGGAGATCCAGGAGAATATCCTGCAGCAGACCAGAAAAGAGGTTCTCGAATACAGAAGCAAGGTGCTCGAATCATACAGAGAACATATTGCGCTTATCGAGGGACTTCCCGACAAGTGCGAGAACGAGTTCGTCAAGAGAGTAGCCGAGGAAGCCGAAAAGCGCGAGGCTGAACGCAAAAAGCAGCAGGCGGCGCAGGCTGCCGCTCAGCAGAAGGCAAACGCCCTGAAGGCGGCTCAGCAGAAGGAAAAGGAGAAAGAAAAGGAAAAGGAAGCGGCGGCAGCCCGCAAGGCAGCGGCAGCCGCGGCAGCAGCCGAAAAGGCTGAGGAAAAGCCCGCTCCCGCCGAGAAAGCCGAGGAAAAGCCCGCGAAAAAGGCAGCCGACGAGACTAAGGTCATCGACAAGACCGCCGAGAGCAATCTTCCGTTCTTCAATTCCGCGAGCGAGAATCTCACCCGCCACGACAATCTGAAATTCGGCAAGAACAACGGAAAGTAACGCGACCGCCTCTTATCCGACAGGGTTTGAGGCGTTCCCGACTGCAATTCTATATATAAAAAACACGAGGAGATAACTTTATATGTCAGTGGATCTGAATTCTACCGTAAATCTGCCGCAGACCGAATTCCCGATGCGCGCGAATCTTCCCAAAAGAGAACCCGAGATGCTGGAGAAATGGGAGAAGGAGCGCCTGTATTACGCGCTTTCGGAGAAGAATAAGGGCAAGCCGTCATATACGCTTCACGACGGCCCTCCCTACGCAAACGGAAATATCCACCTGGGAACCGCGCTGAACAAGGTTCTCAAGGACATTATCGTAAAATACAAGTCTATGACCGGCTACAACGCGAATTACGTTCCCGGCTGGGACTGCCACGGACTTCCCATAGAGCTTAAGGCGGTAAAGTCGCTCGGCGTTGACAGCGGAACGGTAGACCCCGTGACGCTGCGCAAGAGCTGCCGCCAATTCGCGCTTTCCTGCCTGGACGAGCAGAAGTCGCAGTTTAAGCGCCTGGGCGTTTGGGGAGACTTCGACGACCCATACCTCACCATCAGCCCCGCGTTCGAGGCAAAGCAGGTAGAGGTATTCGGCGAGATGGTGAAGAAGGGCTACATCTACAAGGGTCTGAAGCCCGTGTATTGGTGCGCCGACTGCAACACCGCGCTTGCCGAGGCGGAGATAGAATACCAGGACGATCCGTGCTATTCGATCTATGTAAAGTTCCCGCTTGTCGACGACAAGGGCAAGTTCTCCGAGCTTGGAATTGATCTTAAGAAGGCGTTTGTCGTTATCTGGACGACCACCACATGGACGCTCCCCGGAAACCTCGCTATCTGCCTGGGTCCGAATTATGAATACACGTTCGTAAAGGTCGAGGACGAAAGCTCCCGTTCGTTCGGGGAATATCTGTTGATGGCGACCGAGTTGGTGCCGACGGTCATGAGCGCTGTCGGAATCGCAAAGTACAGCACCGTAGGCAGCTTCAAGGGTTCCGACATCGAGCTTATCGAGACCGCGCATCCGTTTTTGCCGAGAAAATCCCCCGTGCTTGTGGGGAACCACGTTACGCTCGACAGCGGCACGGGCTGCGTTCACACCGCGCCGGGCTTCGGCGTTGAGGACTTCGAGGTCTGCAATAAATACAAGGGAATGTTCGAGATCATCGTTCCCGTAAACGAAAAGGGCGTTCTCACCGAAGAGGCGGGGCAGTTCGCGGGGCTTAAGACCGCCGACGCGAACAAGGCTATCGCGCAGAAGCTGGAGGACGACAATACCCTGCTCGCAATGCAGAAGATCGTTCACCCGTATCCGCACTGCTGGCGCTGCCACGAGCCTATCATCTACCGTGCGACCGACCAGTGGTTCTGCAACGTGGATATGTTCAAGCCCGAGACGATAAAGGCTATCGAGCAGGTCCAGTGGATACCCGAGTGGGGCGAGGAGCGCATCAAGAACATGGTGAATATGCGTTCCGACTGGTGCATTTCCCGTCAGAGAAGATGGGGAGTTCCCATCCCGATGCTCTATTGCGAGGACTGCGGCAAGACGGTTATCAACGACACTACGATAAAGGCTATTTCGGATATGTTCAGAGCGGAGACTTCCGACGCGTGGTACGCGAAGGACGCTTCGGAGTTCATTCCCGAGAGCGTAAAATGCGAGTGCGGCTGCGGCAAGTTCCGCAAGGAAATGGATATCTTCGACGTGTGGTTCGATTCCGGCTGTACTCACGCGGCTGTTTTGAAGGAACGCCCCGAGCTTTCCTGGCCGGCTGATATGTATCTGGAGGGCTGCGATCAGTACCGCGGCTGGTTCCAGTCGAGCCTGCTCACCTCCGTGGCTACCACGGGACAGGCTCCCTATAAGGCGGTCTGCACGCACGGCTGGGTAGTTGACGGAAACGGTCAGCAGATGCACAAATCCAAAGGAAACCAGATCTTCCCCGAGGAAGTTATCAAGGACTTCGGCGCGGACGTTCTGCGTTTGTGGGTAGCGTCGCTCGACTATCACGCGGATATCCGTGTTTCTAAGGATATGCTAAAACAGCTTTCCGAGAGTTACCGCAAGATAAGAAACACCGCGCGTTATATCCTCGGAAATCTGGGCGCCAGTCAACATAATAACCGTACAGAAAACAACGTTCCCGACGAGAACAACGGTTTATTGGGTACAGGGAGCGGCAGCCTGCCGCAGGGCTTTGACCCCAATACGGAGATGGTTCCCGTAGAGAATCTCCGCGAGCTGGACAAGTGGGCGCTGGCGCGGCTTGACGAGGTGATCGACAAGGTAAAGGCTTCGTATGAGGCGTTCGATTATTACCTTGCGTATCACGCGCTTATCAGCTTCTGCGTTGTGGATATGTCGAATTTCTACCTCGATATCGTAAAGGACGTGCTTTACTGCGACGCGGAGAATTCCCCCGCGCGTAAGTCCGTTCAGACGGCGATGTATATGATCCTGGATTCGCTGGTGCGTCTGGTAGCGCCGATCTTGTGCTACACCGCCGACGAGATCTGGCAGTTTATGCCGCATAAGAAAGAGGACGATCTGCGCTCGGTTATCTTCAACCAAATGCCCGAAAAGACGGGAGCCAAGGCTGACGAAGCGAAGTGGGCGAAGATCCACGCGGTTCGCGACGACGTGCTGGCGGCGCTCGAACTCAAGCGCGCCGAAAAGGTAATCGGAAAGTCCCTTGAAGCGAGGGTGGAGATATTCTCCGACGACGCCGAGCTTAAGGCGCTGGAATCCGATCTTGCCGAGGCTTGCATCGTAAGCGAGGTCAAGGTGAACGGTTCGGGCGAGGGCGAATATAAGGGAAGCACGGTTTCCGTTACCGTATCCAAGATGACGGGCAACGCTTGCGAGCGCTGCTGGACATTCGGCTCCACCGTAGGCAGCGACTCCAAATACCCCAACCTGTGCCGCCGCTGCGCCGAGGTCATCAAGCTCAATTTTGAATAATAACAGCTGTATAAGGGAATCTCTAAAAACCGGTTTGAAAAGGAAAAATCGACAGAGTATGCCAGATGCAAGGAAAGCCGACGAAGCAAGGCTGGATGCCTTGCGAGGAGGTTTGACGCAGCAGTTGGCGTGCTTTGGCGATTTTTTCTCAAACAAGGTTTTTAGAGGTGACCTACAGGGAGAGAGGAAGCTCTCTCCCTATTTTAAGTATTATTTAAGTATTAGGGGAGTAATATTTTGCAGTATATTTGGCTATTGATCGCCGCGGCTCTGGTGGGACTTGACAGGCTCACAAAGTGGCTGGTGGTTTCCAATATGGAGCTGAAGGACGTTATCCACATAATCAAGATCGGCGACACCGAGGTCCTCAACATCTATTATTGCCTCAACAACGGCGCTGCGTTTTCCAAGCTGTCGGGGCATACGGTATTGCTTATCGTGATCACATCGGTCATTCTTCTGGGACTTTTGTTGCTGATGGTTACAAAGAAGATAAAGCGTCCGGTTCACATGGCGTCGGTGGGGCTCATCATCGGCGGCGGCATCGGAAACCTCATCGACAGGATATTCAACGGCGGTCTGGTGGTTGATTTCATCGACTTTCGGCTTATAAATTTCGCGATCTTCAATGTCGCGGATATCTGCGCGGTATGCGGCGCGGGACTGCTGCTTATAACGGTCGCTGTCGACGAGATCCGTGAGATCAAAAACAAGAGGGCCGCAAAGGCGGCAACAGAGCCTGCTTCCGAAGAGAACGATAATGGAGAGGATTGAGTTTTCGGCGTCGGGCGAGACGCGCCTTGACAAACTGATCTCCGAGAACACGCAGCTTACGCGCTCCGCGGCGGTGAAGCTCATCGAGCAGGGCAATGTTCTCGTTGACGGGAAAACGGCGGACAAAAAGGTCGTTCCCAAAGCGGGCGCGGCAGTCGTGATAGAACTTCCCGAGCCGAAGAGCGTGGATATTCTCCCCGAAAACATACCGCTCGAGATCGTCTACGAGGACGCCGACCTGTTGGTGGTGAACAAGCCCAAGGGCATGGTAGTTCACCCGGCGGCGGGGCATTATTCGGGGACACTTGTGAACGCGCTGATGTTCCATTGCGGCGAGCGGCTGTCCGGAATAAACGGCGAGCTTCGCCCGGGGATAGTTCACAGGATAGACAAAGACACCAGCGGACTGCTTATGGTCGCGAAGAACGACACAGCGCACCTGAGCCTGTCCGAGCAGATAAAGGCGCATAGCTTCACGCGCGAATATCAGGCGGTGGTGTGCGGCTGTATCAAGGAAAACGGCACGGTAAACGCTCCCATCGGGCGGCACAAGACCGACCGCAAGCGTATGTGCGTTACTTTGGAGAACTCGCGCGAGGCGGTGACGCATTATTCCGTTATCAGAAATTACGCGGGATACACCCATCTGGGGATCGCTCTCGAAACGGGAAGAACCCACCAGATACGCGTGCATCTGTCCTATATCGGGCACCCCGTCGCGGGAGACGAGGTGTACGGAAACGGAAAGCCGAAATCATTGCGTGGGCAGTGCCTTCACGCGAAAAAGCTAGGCTTCGTTCACCCGAGAACAGGGGAGTATATGGAGTTTGAAAGCGCGCTTCCCGATTATTTTACGGAATTCCTCAAAAGCATAGACCGAAATCATTGACAAGGAGTGAGCGGCGTGGATTTTTCCAGGGTGATTTTTATGACCGACCTTGACGGCACGCTGTTCACCGACGACAAGCGTATTCTCGATAAGGATATGCGCGCTATCGAGCGCTTTCGCGCGGGCGGGGGAATGTTCACGGTAGCCACCGGGCGCGGTTATTCGATGACAAAGCGCGCCGCCGACGAGCTTGCGCTGGATATTCCCGCGGTGCTGTACAACGGCGCTGGGGTGTACGATTTTACGGGGGACAGATTCCTCTGGCAGTGTGAGATAGGTCCGCAGGCGAGGGAGTATATCCGAAGGCTCGCAGAGCTTTTCCCAGAGGTAGTGGGAATCGAGGTGCTTCATAAACGCGCGGTTTTTGTGCCGTATCTCAACGACGCCGAGCGTGAGCATCTCGACATGGAGAACGTGATCCCCGACCTCAGACCGCTTGACGAGATACCCGAGGGCGGGTGGCTGAAGTTCGTCATCGCGGCACGTCCCGAGGTGTTGGACGAGGTGGAAAAAGCGGTGGTGCGCGAGGGCTTCGGGCAGGCGCAGTGGGTGCGTTCGTCGCCGGTGTATTTCGAGTGCCTGCCAAAAGGCGTGGACAAGTCCCGCGGATTCTCGGAGCTGATAAGGCTGCTTAAAGCGGAGGAACGCTTCACCGTTGCCGCGGGGGATTATAACAACGATACCGCGATGATAAGAAAGGCGGATCTCGGCTGCTCGGTGGCAAGCGCGCTCGATTCCGTAAAGGCGGCTGCCGATCTGGTAGTCTGCGACAACAACAGCGGCGCGATATCCGAGATCATCGACTATATTGAAGCTATGTGAGGTGTGTTATGGGAATTTTAGACGACGATTTGACGCAGGAAACGGCTGAGGAGGTCGATTTTCAGAGCGCTCCCGTTATCGCGGAGACAACCTTCCCCAATCAGCCGGACAGCCCCGTGCCTTTTGGATATAAGTGCAGCTGGCTGTGCGTAAAGGCGAATTCCCCCGAGGAAGTCATAGAAAAGCTGGAGCTGAAAAACCCCGAGCCTGCCAACTGGGACAAGGGCATCGAAATGGCGTACAACGGCTGTGATTTCGTGTCGCCGTGCTTAGACGGCTATGTGTTGGTTGTGGGCTGGGGAACGGACGTGTTGTCGCTGGCTCCCGAGCTTTTGGAGGAGAGCGCGAAGAAGTTCCCCGAGCTTCAGTATTTCACCACCCACCGCGTCGTTGACTATCACGCGTGGGTGAAGTACGAAAACGGCGAGCTGGTGAGAGGCTACGGCTGGGACGGCTGCGACGGGATCCTCATCATGAACAGCGGCAAGCTCACTCCCGAGGAGGAGAAGCTGGGATTTACAAACCTGCTTCCCGACGCCGACTGCAACTGGGACGACTACGACACTCCAAGCGAGGATCATGTTATGGGAATAGCCGCCGCGTGGGGCATCGACCCCAGCTTCGGCGCTAAAGAGTACCCGAGATCAATGGGTTATATTTGTAAGTAAAAAATAAAAATATGTAGAACCGGAGGAAGCTATGGACGAAAAACTTGTCAGAGAGCTGGAAATTTCCGCAGCAAAGGTAAGAATAGGTATCATTGAGGGAGTTCACGCGGCAAAGGCGGGACACCCGGGAGGTTCGCTGTCTATCGCCGACCTGCTGACCTATCTTTATATGCACCGACTGAACGTAGACCCGAAGAATCCCAAAATGCCAAACCGCGATAGAATGGTCCTGTCTAAGGGCCATGCCGCGCCCGCGCTTTATGCGACGCTTGCGCTGCGCGGATTTTTCCCGATGGATGAAATGAAGACGCTGCGCCACATAGGCTCGCGGCTTCAGGGACACCCCGACAGCGTTAAGATACCCGGAGTTGACGCGTCGACGGGTTCTCTCGGTCAGGGAATCTCCGCCGCTTGCGGAATGGCTCTTTCTGGGAAGATCTCCTGCGATTCCTATAAAGTATACGCTATCCTCGGTGACGGCGAAATTCAGGAGGGCGAGGTATGGGAAGCGGCGATGTTCGCGGCTCATTACCAGCTCGATAACCTCATCGCAATTGTTGACAACAACGGAATGCAGATAGACGGCAAGGTAAGCGAGGTAATGTCGCCGTATCCGATAGATCAGAAGTTCGAGGCGTTCGGCTGGCACGTTATCAGCATAAACGCGCACGATTTCAACGCTATGGAAAAGGCGTTCAACGAGGCGGAAACGGTAATACAAAAGCCGACTGTGATAATTATGCACTCCACCAAGGGCAAGGGCGTTTCCTATATGGAAAACTCTGTGGATTGGCACGGAAAGGCTCCCAACGACGAGGAGTACGAGGTCGCCATGAAGGAGCTTCTTGGGAAGCTCGCCGAGCTTGAGGGTTAATTGAAAGGAGTGTTGATTATGGCAAACAAAGCAACTCGCGAGGGTTACGGAGAGGGCTTGTGCGCGCTCGCCGAGGTTCGCCCCGATTTAGTGGTTCTGGACGCCGACCTGTCGGCGGCAACAAAGACAAATATATTTAAGAAAGCGTTTCCCGAAAAGCATTTCAACTGCGGAATTGCCGAGCAGAATATGATGGGAATAGCCGCGGGGATCGCCTCCACGGGAAAGCTGGTTTTCGCGTCGAGCTTCGCGATGTTCGCAGCGGGAAGAGCTTTTGAGATCGTAAGAAATTCCGTAGCCTACCCCAAGCTCAACGTGAAGATCGGAGCCACTCACGCGGGAATCTCCGTGGGCGAGGACGGCGCTACGCACCAGTGCTGCGAGGATATCGCGCTGATGCGCGCGATCCCCGGAATGACGATAATCAATCCCGCCGATTTCACCGAGGCAAAGGCTGCGGTGCTTGCGATGGCGGAACACCAAGGTCCCGCGTATCTGCGCTTCGGACGCCTGCCTGTGCCGATCTTCAACGATGAGGCGACCTACAAATTTGAGGTCGGCAAGGGAATCACACTGAAGGACGGCGGCGATGTTACGATAGTCGCCACGGGACTTATGGTCGCCGAGGCGATGGAGGCGGGCAAGGTTCTCGAAGAACAGGGCATCAGCGCGCGTATCATAAACATTCACACGATAAAGCCCCTCGACCGCGATATTATCGTAAAAGCCGCAAAGGAGACCGGCAAGCTGATAACCGTCGAGGAACACAGCGTTATCGGCGGACTGGGTTCGGCTGTGTGCGATGTTGTTTCTGAGGAATGCCCCGTGAAGGTAGTAAAGATCGGCGTCGAGGATTCCTTCGGACACAGCGGCGCGGCAAAGGAGCTGCTTAAGGAATTTGGACTGACCGCCGAGAACATTGTAAACGGCACCAAAAAGCTCCTGAATAAATAAGATAATAACCCCCTAAGCGGTAGCTAACTGCTTAGGGGGCGTTTTTGTGTAGTGGACAGTAAACAGTATTTGCGAACGCAGCGTCACAAGCCGCGCCGTGTTGCGAATGTTACATACGGCATTGTTCCACTCGTGGTCGTCGTGATAATTCTGTGGTACAGCGCCTGCGAGCCTGTCGTCTTTATAGACGAATGGATTATAAATAACCTTTAACCCTCAGCCATCGAAAAAGCGGACAATGGGGGAATGGGGAGAGGGGAAAAGGGGGAGCGGGGGGAA
>JAFLUD010000053.1 GCA_022508965.1 Oscillospiraceae bacterium | reverse complement strand
GCGCAGTTCGGCGGACAGACCCCGCTCAATCTCGCGGCGGAGCTTAAAAAGAACGGCGTGAATATTCTGGGAACCACTCCCGAGACTATTGATCTGGCAGAGGACCGCGACCATTTCCGCGCTATGATGGAGCGCCTGGGAATTCCCATGCCCGAAAGCGGAATGGCAGTCACCGTCGATGACGCTCTCGAGATCGCGAACAGGATCGGCTACCCCGTTATGGTGCGCCCGTCCTACGTTCTCGGCGGACGCGGAATGGAGATAGTTCACGACGACGAGATGATGAGCGTTTATATGAGCGCGGCTGTGGGAGTTACCCCCGACCGCCCGATTTTGATCGACCGTTTCCTCAACCACGCGACAGAGTGCGAGGCGGACGCGATCTCCGACGGAAAGAACTGCTTTGTGCCCGCCGTTATGGAACACATTGAGCTTGCGGGAGTTCACAGCGGCGACTCGGCTTGCATACTCCCCTCGAAGAATCTCTCCGATAAACACATCGCGACTATTAAGGAATACACCCGCAAGATCGCCGTTGAAATGGGCGTTGTCGGACTTATGAATATGCAGTACGCCATCGAGGGCGACACCGTGTATGTTCTCGAAGCGAATCCGCGTGCGTCGCGCACTGTGCCGCTGGTTTCCAAGGTCTGCAACATCAATATGGTGAGAATCGCGACCGAGATCATGACTTCTCAGTTTACCGGCAAGCAGTCTCCCGTCGGCGAGCTTCGCGACCGCGATATCCCGCATTACGGCGTTAAGGAAGCGGTGTTCCCGTTCAATATGTTCCAGGAAGTCGATCCCGTGCTGGGACCCGAGATGCGCTCTACCGGCGAGGTACTGGGCATTTCCCCGAGTTTCGGCGAAGCCTACTACAAGGCGCAGGAGGCTACTCAGATTAAGCTCCCGATGGAGGGCACCGTGCTGCTGTCGGTATGCGATCGCGACAAGCCCGAGCTTATCGACATTGCAAGGGCGTTTGAAAAGCTCGGCTTCAAGATCCTCTCAACGGGAAAAAGCTATGAAATGATCGTGGATGCGGGCATTAAAGCGGAGAAGGTGCTGAAGCTCTACGAGGGTCGCCCGAACATCACCGACAAGATCGCGAACGGCGAGATCCAGCTCATCATCAATACCCCCGCCGGCAAGACCTCCGTCAACGACGACAGCTACATCCGCAAGGCTGCGATCAAGCACCGCATTCCCAACATCACCACCATGGCTGCCGCAAAGGCAAGCGCGGAGGGCATCGCCGCTATCAAGAACAACACCCACCTCGGCGTTAAGTCCTTGCAGGCGTTCCACGCGGAGATCAAGTGAATGTATCCTATCAGAAAAATCACCGCCGACGAGGTTTGTGAGGCTCTCGCGCTTGCGCTGGAGGTTTTTATGGAGTTTGAAGCTCCCGATTACAAACCCGAGGGAACCGAGACTTTTAAGCGTGATATTATTGAGAATGAGGAATTCATCAGCAATTGCAGGAAAAGCATCTGCCCGATATACGCCGCGTTTGACGGCGGCAGGATCATCGGGTTAATGGGAATGCGTTCTACTAAAACGCATATAAACCTTGCTTTCACAAAAAAAGAATATCAGCGGCAGGGCGTCGCGACTGCGATTTTTAAATTCCTTCTGAACGATTTGCGAAGCGAAAATCCCGATTTGAAAGAGATCACTCTTAACTCCTCTCCATACGGCAAAGAATTCTATCTCCGCATCGGATTTGAAGCCTTGTCGGACGAGCAGGAGATCGACGGGATCCGCTTTACTCCTATGAAATATACTATTCAATAAAAAACAGGAGCGAATGTGTTTCATTCGCTCCTTTATTTTTTGAGAATTTACACCGTCGAGAACTCACGCCACGATATTCAGCAGCTGACCCTTTCCCTGCTCTTTATCGTACATACCGACGGAAAAGCGTTCGTCCTCCTGCTTTGCGCGGGTGACCGTGGTAGTCTCGCCGCCCGCGACATACGAAGTGCCGCACTCGGGGCAGATCGCGCGCTTGATGACAACATTCTGATAGACGATCTCCCTGCCCTCGCGCTCCGCCTTAGCCTGGTTACGGGTAACGTGCTCGTTCTCGTGTGCGCGCACAGCGGATTCCGCGCTTGCGGGGCTTACATTGGTAGCCGTCTTGAAAGACACGCCCGGGTCGTTGGATTCATCCTGATATTTTCTGTTCTTGCAGGTCTCGCATTCGCCGTTATCTTCCTCGGCTTTTATCTTATCCAGCCGCTTTTGGAGATTGTCGATCCTGTTTTCGAGATTGGAGATCTTGTTGTCCAGATACTCCGACTGAGCGCTTTCTCTCTGCTTTTGATATTTGTCGCGTTCTTTTTCAAGACGGGTTATGGTGTCCTGAAGATTAGACTGCAGGCTGCCGCCGTTCTCAAATAAAGAACCGACCGAAGAATTACCGGAAAAACCGGCGCCTATTGCCAAAGCCGACATGGTCAACACTCCCTCCGTATTATATTTAGTAACATTATACCACACAATATCGAATTTGTCAAGAGTTTTTTATTCCTTGATCTCTCCGTCGGAAAGCGTGATTATCCTGTCGGCGTAGGAAGCGCACTCGTCGGAATGTGTAACCATCACGACGGTGATCCCCTTTTCCTTGTTAATACGCGAAAAGAGCGACATTATCTCCTTTCCGGCGGCGCTGTCGAGATTGCCGGTAGGCTCGTCCGCGAGAATGATCTCCGGCTCGGGCAATACCGCTCTTGCGATCGACACGCGCTGCTGCTGACCGCCCGAGAGCTTGCTCGGCAGCACCTTTCTCTTGTCAGAAAGCCCCGTGATCTCGAGGATCTCCGTCAGCTTATCCGCATACTTTTTCGGATTTTTCCCGTCCATAACAAGCGGAAGCAGAATATTGTCCTCCACCGACAGATTCTGCACGAGATTAAAGAACTGAAACACAAATCCCAGACTTTTTCTGCGAAACGCCGAGATCTCTTTATCCTTCATATCGGAGATATTTTTTCCGCCGATAACGACCTCTCCGCTGTCGGGAGAATCCAGCCCCCCCAACAGATAAAGAAGCGTTGATTTTCCGCTTCCCGAAGCGCCCATAAGCGAGACAAACTCTCCCCTGTTTACGACCAGCGAGATTTTTTTCAAAACCTCCAGACGGTTGTCCTTGCTTCCGAAGCCCTTGCAGACGTTTTTTATTTCAATAAGTTCTTCCATGGCTCCTCCTATTCCTGTTTAAGCAGCTCTGCGGTTTTCATTTTCTTAAGCGAGCGTATCGGCAGGCGCGTTGTGAGAATGATCGCCGCCCCGACCGCCGCAATAAACAGCGGCAGCGTTCCCGTCTCGTAATATATGGGAATATTAAGCTCCAGAGTGCCTAAAACTCCCGCGAGTATCTCAACCACCGCTCTTCCCGACGCGGCAAAGACAGCCGCCGAGATAAGCGCCGAGAACAACGTCTCCGCCAGCAGCATCCTCGAGAGCTGCCGCAGGCTCATCCCGTAAGACCTCAGCGCCGCAAGCTCGCGCTTTCGCTGATCGAAGCCGATGGTCTGATTTCCCGCCAGGGAGATCATCGCGAGTATCACCCCAAGCGCTATGAGCATTCCCAGAACACCCAATATCGAAGCCGCGTCAATTTGCTGCTGGATATTCCACTCCTCGGCGGTCATAGTATCCGCCATTCTGTCAACGACCTGCCTGCAAGTGACATCCGGGTCGTCGGTTTTGAGAAGCAAGGTCGACGGATAATCGTGATAAACGCTCTTGTAATTCTCAAGACTGATAAGCAGCGAAATGCACCGCATATCATAATAAACGCTGTCGCAGCCTCCCGCGAGCTTTAGGCTCAGCGTTATGGGTCGGAGAGTGTTTTTCTTAAGAGTTACCTCCACCGTGTCTCCCTCTTTGAGACCCAGCCGCCTCATCATCGCATTGTCGATAACGATCTCGTCGTCCGCTATTTTTTCGGGAAGACCGCTTATTCCGCGGAACATCTCAAAGCCGTCGTAGCCGAAAATGTTTGCGAAAACCTCGTTCCCGTTTATGTCGATCAATTCATCATAAAAATAAATGAATTCGCTTTTTGTAGCGGAAATGTTCCGATAACGCTCCGACCGCTCGGAAAGGCTGTGTACGATAACGTCGCAGTCGTAATTCGGAACGGAATACAACCTGTCTACCGAGCGCGCGAGAATAAATATCGCCGAGGTGAGCGTTATCACCGCCGTGCAGATGACCGTCCCCGCGACCGCGGATTTCTTGGTTCCAAGCTGTATGAGCGCGAGTCTCAACACGGGGAATTTTCCGCCGCCGGTCTTCGCCGCGAGCTTTGATATCCCTGTGAGAATAAGCGGGATAACAAGACAGATCCCCGTGATGAGGAACACAAGCGCGAGCAGCCGTGGCACAAATCCCGAAAACGCGTTGTAAAGTATCGGGCAAGCCGCAAGCATAATTCCCCCGAAAATAACTCCCGCGCGCGACAGCCTGTACGAGCTGTCCTTGGTGCCGAAGATGATATCACGCAGCGGCATTTTCGCCGCGGAGATCACCGACGCCAGAGAGCATACGCAGGAGACCGCCGCTGAAAGCAGTATCCCCGCCAAAGGAACATAAAGCGGAACGTAAATTTTATACTCCGCCCACTCTTCGACAAACATAACGGTTCCCATAGAAACGTCCTTTAACACAAGGAACAGAACGCTTCCGATAATGCCGCCGATAAACCCGTATACCGCGCATTCCAGCAGCAGCGTAAGCGCCGAGCGCGTTTTGTCGGAGCCGACGCTTCTCAGCGTTCCGATGACCGACATTCTCTCCGCGGCGATGTTTTTTGAGAACGCCGAGATTATGAAAATGATCATCAGAAAAACCACCGCGAATATCACGAAAAACGCCTCTGCCAATCCCGAGATCTCCTCGTCAAGCTCGGGAGAACCCATAAGCTGTTCGATAGACAGATCGGGGTATTTTTCGGAAAGCTCTTTATATACCGCCGTGATATTTAAGTTATCCGCGACGTCCACATAAGCGTGATTCCAGCTGTTCTCGGAAATGCACAAAAGCGCGTTTGCCGATTTTCGAGTAGTGACGATCATGTTCGGCATAATGGAAAAGTGCTTTTTGTTTGGCATTACGGCTTTTACCGTAAACTCAAGCTCCGAGCCGTCGCCGCACGGCAGCATAATGCTGTCGCCTTCTTTATAACCGAACGTCGCCGCGAAAAGCCTGGTTATGATAACCTCGTTATCTGAAAGCCCGATGTTCTCAGGAATAAGTCCAAACTCGTAAGCCGCCGCGGCGTCGGTCCCCAAAATGACCGAGCCTCTTTCCTGAACGTACTTGTAGGTCTTGATATCATGCAGCTGAAAGATCGTTCCCGACATGGATGTGTAAAGCGCGCTTACGCCGTCGGGCAGCTCCATTTCCTCATCCAAATGGTTCAGGGAATAAACGTCGATATCCGAGTTCCCCAAAGAATCCCTCAAAAAATTCTCGATCAGGGTCTTTGTGGAAATATTGATGGTAAGGCTCATCGAGAACGTCAGCGAAACCGCCGCGAAGCAGAAGATGATGACCGCAGTCCTAAGCGGTCTGGCGGCTATATTCCTGAATATGTATTTTAGCATCAGTCTCATATTACCACACCCTCACCCGCTTTTCGGGAGCAACATACATCCCGTCGTCCTCGGCGATCTCGTATGCCTCATAGAATCTGTCAAGCGACGACAAAACCGCGTTTGCCCTGATCTCCGCGGGACTGTGAACGTCGTAGAACAGGTTCTCGACGGCGTAAGTATCATACGAAAGCTCCGCCCAGATATTCGCGTAGCTCTCGAAGATCCCGCGAAGCTCCTCGGGGCTGCTTGCCATGGAAGCTATCACCTGCATTCCGCCGAGGTCTGCGATGTTCTCACCCGCGGTAAGCTCTCCGTCGATGTTGAATATCTCGAGAATAGCAAGGCTGCCGAAATATTCCTCCGCGGCTTTTGTAAGCTCCTCGTTGCGCTTTACGCCGACCCCGCCTATCCACTCGGGAGCATAACATCCGTGCTCGTTGTACTTTATACCGTCCTTGTCAAACGCGTGTGTCATCTCGTGAACGACGACCATTCCCAAGGCGCCGAGGTTTGCCGCGCGCGGCGCGTTCCTGTCAAAAAACGGTTTGTTTATAATCGCCGCGGGAATGGTGATGCTGTTGTGTTCGGGGGAATACATGGCGTTCACCGTTTGAGGGCTCATCACCCACTCACCCTGCTTTACCTCCGATCCGTAAAGCGCGAGATTTTCCTTTGTCTGCGCACTGCGAATACTGATAACGCTATCCAACAGCCCGCCCAATACCGTCGAGCCGCAGTGATATTCCTCGGGGAATCCGACGTAGAAGGTCATGTTGTCCAGTTTCAAAAGCAGCTTTTCGCGCTCGATATTGTCCAGTCTCTGAGATTCCGAAAGCACCTTTCTGTAAGCGGCTCTGATCTCGTTTACCAGAGAATCCACCGCCTCAAGCTCCGCGCTGTCAAAGTGCTTTTTTGCGTAGAGATCTCCCACCTCTCCCTCAAGCTCGGTCTTGACAGCCGCCAGCGCCTTTTTCTCGGCAACCATCGCATACGAGGGGTTGATGATGCTGTCGATTTCCGAGGGCAGATAACCGTTGTATCCGTACACCAGCGAGCACACCGCAAACTCCTTCCAAAGCGGCAGATATTCGTCGGTGAGGTATTCGTTGATCTTCTCATACTGCCCCACGTCAAACACGACAACCGTCTGCACGCCGCCAAGCCCATAGCCCGCCAGCATATCGGATACGTTTATGTTTGTGAAGAGCTGTTCCAGTTCTTTTTGGGAATACGCGTTGTATATCTCGGAGATGTCGATGCTCTTCGTCTGCGAGGTGTTTTCCGCGATATCCAGCAGCATAGTTACGATATCATAAGCGTTTTGCGCGGAATTTTCGCGCCCCAGCGCCCCGAGCAGCTTCCCTATCGAACGCTGCATATCCTCCGCCGAGCCGTCTATCTCCAACAGCTCCTCGGGAGAGTATAACAGGTTCATCTGCTGGAAATAAACCGAGTATTTTGTATTGTCGTAGAAATCCTCCGACACCGCGGGAGCAAACACCGCCCCACAGCCGTATTCGGTGTAAAGCATTCCGCAGGCTTTGATAAACGCGTTTATCGAATCCGCGTTATCAACCGCATTGATCCCTCTCATAAGCGGCTCTATTCCGATCGAATCCCTCGCCGCGGTATCGAGACACATATTGTAAAGATCGCTGATCTTCTGCTCGCTGCTTCCGAATACGAGAATCTCCGAGCTTTCCGCAAGCGCCTTTATATCCGCGTCCAATAGCCCGTCCACATGATCCATCACAGCCGAAAAGCTGCTAAGCGACGGCAAATTTGCAGGGAGCTTGCTGTTCCACAGAAAATCGAAGTTGACATATCCGTAATAGTCGTCCTCGAGGCGGATCCCCGCGGATTCACGGGTATAGTCGGTGCGGTTGGAATTATTGAGATCAAAGTCGAATTCCTCGATCGTCGGCACACAGCCGCTCAGCACGCACGCCGCCGCCACTGCCGCGATCATAGCTTTAAATTTACGCATATTTTCTCTCCATACAGAACTATTGGGAATTATTGCTTATTTTAATTATAACATAAAACTACCGCAAAAGTCAACCTGTTTCTCCACAAAAAAAACGGCTTCCTGCAAATCAAGAAGCCGTTTTGAAATATCAATAAACGCAGTATTGATCCTTGCCGCCGTTTTTCGCCTTGTAAAGAGCGCGGTCACTCTGACGCAGGATCTTGTCAAAGTCGTATTTGCCGCAGTCGGCGAGCTTTTCGACCGCAATACCGATACTTGTGGTAAGCTCGGAGAATTCCTTGAACTTCGCGTATTCCGCTTTCAGCTTTTCCTGGAATACCCTCACCTGCTCGGTGATCTGTTCGATAGCGCTTTCGCGGTTGATAACGATCAAGAACTCGTCGCCGCCCAAACGCGCGATAAAATCACTCGGGAAGCATTCCTTCATCACGCGCGTTACCTTAAGCAGCGCCTCGTCGCCCATGTGGTGACCGTAAACGTCGTTTACCTGCTTGAAGTTGTCGAGATCGACGCAGATGAAAACGAACCGTGAAGAACGCTTTTCCTTATCAAGATAAGCAAACAGGCTGCGTCTGTTGTTGAGCTTTGTGAGGAAGTCGGTGTTCGCGTTTTTGATCGTGCGCTGCTCGTTGAGGCGCTCGATGGTGATATCGCGGAAGATCGTCATAGTTCCGATGGTCTCGCCGAAAATATCGGTGATCTCCTGTCGGCTGTAGCTGATCGTTTTGGCTTCCTCGCCGTCCTGAAAGTAAAATTCCTCTTTATCGGGGATCTTCTTCGCGTGGTCGATTATATACTTGCCGACCCACTCTTTGTAGGTCATTCCCGCGACGTTCTCGTCCACTCCGAACATCTTGTTGAATTCTGAGTTGACGTTTACAATAACATCCGTATTATCGTTTACAATAACCGCATACGGCATACATTCGAGAATAATATCCATCTCGTTGTTCATATTGTGAAGATCGGTAACATCGTGAGCGACGCCGCAGGTTCCGAAAATGCTTCCGTCAAGGTCGATAAGCGGCGATTTATAGGTCTTGAACTGTCTCATGCCGCCCTTGGTTTTGATCTTCTCGTCGAAAATGCAGGTAGCGCGCGCCTCTACTACCTCGTCCTCCGATTCGAGGCAGACATATTCGCCCTTTTCGTATTCCTCTTTGGGAATATCCCATATGTAATAATGACCGCGCTTATATATCTGCTCCTTGGTCTTTTCAACCAGCTTACAGAAGCTGTCGTTTACGATAAGGTGCGAGCCGACGCTGTCCTTGAACCACACAAGGTCGGGAATACTGTCTATCGCAGTCTCAAAGTAAACCTTTGCCTTGCGGGCGTCCGACTCGTTTTTCAGCGTGTTGATAAGCCTTCTGAAATGCGCCGCGAGGATCGTGCTGTTGTATCTCTCGCCGTCGGGCATCGCGAAAATATCGTCCGCCGAGCGAAGATCCTCCGCCGACATATTTTTAAGCTCGCTTACTTCGGCTAAAAGAACGCGTTTCGCTGTTTTGGCTTTTTTTAGAACGTCAATATCGCCGTCGGAGATCACCGCGCAGTCGAGCTGCGGCAGCGCGTTTTCGTCAAGCTCCTTAACGTAAACATTTTCCACCTCGCAGTCCTCCGGCGGAAAGGCGGCGCGAAAAGTTCTTTTAGGTTCATCCGATCCGGTAACAATAAATATCTTCAGTTTGCACAAGTACATAATTTTTCTCCCCCTAAAGAATAATTATCCGTTGTTATTATTATACTACAATTTTTTTGATTTGTAAAGTATTATTTCAAAAAATTATGCGCTTGTTTGCGTTCGCTTGACATTACTTTCCAAAAATGCTATAATAAATGAAGCATATTGACCGCGCTATTCCCCCTCGAACCTCGCGCGGAGCTTTTCAAGCGCGCGTTTTTCTATACGGGAAATATACGAGCGCGAGATCCCCATGCTCTTTGCGATCTCGCGCTGAGTAAGCGGCTTGCAGACGCTGCCGTCGAGGTCGGAAACGCCGTAGCGCTTGCAGATGATTTCGCGCTCGCGGTCGGTAAGCTCCTCGGCGATAAAGCGGTAGAGCTTCTCGGAGTTTATCTTAAGCTCCACGTCGTTTTCGACGTTTACGCCGCTGTTGAAGATATCCGCGATGGTAAGCGCGTTTCCCTCCGAATCCGATTCGATGGGATCGTTTATGTAGATCTCGGTGAGCTGGTGCTTTATCTTGCGGAAATGCATTTTTATCTGGTTATCGATACACTTCGACGCGTATGTGCTGAACTGATTCCCCTTCTGATAATCGAAGGTCTCCGCGGCGCGGATAAGACCGATAGTCCCGATGGAAACAAGGTCGTCGGGGTCCTTTGCGTCGGGGTAATTTTTCTTGACGATATACGCCACCAAGCGCAGATTGTGGATAATGAGCTTATCTCGCGCCTCGCTGCTGCCCTCGGCAATCTGCTTTATGCACTCCGCCTCTTCTTTTGGAGAAAGCTGTTTTGGGAACATATTCTTCCCGTCGAAATGCAGTCCGAAAAACAGGAGATTCTGAAGCGCGAGTTTGATCAAAAACATCATATACTACCTCACAAAAACAGGGGAACCTCTAAAAATCAGAGGTGACCGCAGGAGCCGGTATGAATAAAATAACGATTTACAGTCAAAATGATCCCATGCCGCGGGAGTTGTTTTCGCGGCTGTTTGAGATTTTGGAATACTCGTTTCCGCCCGACGAACGCCGCGGCTTTGAGGAACACTATTCCGAGTTCAAGCGCAGCTTTTTCCGCTCGATGGTGTTGGAACAAAACGGAGAGATCGCAGGCTTTATGAATTATTGGGAGCTTGGCGGATTCGTGTATTTGGAGCACTTCGCGGTTGCAGAGCAGCTCCGCGGAAACGGCATAGGCACGCGCCTTATGGGCGAGCTGCACAAATTCACCGAAAACCGCCCGATAATTCTCGAGACCGAGCCGCCCGAGCAGAGCCCGACCGCGCTTCGCCGAACGGAATTCTACACTCGCCTGGGCTTCTTCCAAAACCCGTATGAGTATTATCAGCCGCCCTACCGCGAAAACGAAAAGCCGGTGAGGTTTGTGATAATGTCCTCGCCGCGCGGACTTTCTTATGAAGAATTTCTTGAGATGAAAACCGTTCTCTACCGCGACGCCTATCAGACAAACTGGGACTATTTGACATAGGCAACACTGTACAAAGATTATGTGCGGATTGCGCCGTCAGATTTTTCGCCAGATTGCTCAAAAACGACGCAGGAATACTTGATGTATTTCAAGGAGTTTTTGGG
>JAFLUD010000052.1 GCA_022508965.1 Oscillospiraceae bacterium | reverse complement strand
AACCGGCAAGGTAAAGATGCAGCACTGCAACAAGCGTCACATACTTACCAAGAAGTCGACCAAGCGCAAGAGAGGATTGCGTCAGGGCGCATACGCCGACGTAACGAACGTAGCGCAGGTAAAGAGCCTCATACCGTACAAATAATCGACGGTAACGCGAAACATCAGAGAAACAGGAGGAAAGAAAAATGGCAAGAATAAAGGGCGCGCTTGCTACACGCAAGAGAAGAAATAAAACCCTGAAGCTGGCAAAGGGCTACTTCGGAGGCAAGAGCAGACTGTTCAAGACCGCTAAGGAAGCGGTAATGAAGTCGGGACAGTATGCGTATGTAGGCAGAAGACTGAAGAAAAGAGACTTCAGAAGACTGTGGATCACAAGAATTTCCGCGGCGTGCAAAGCCAACGGGATGAACTATTCCACGTTTATGAACGGCTTAAAGAAGGCAAATGTAGGCCTTAACAGAAAGATGCTTTCCGAGATCGCGATAAACGACGCGGCAGGCTTCACCGCACTTGCCGAAAAGGCGAAAGCGGCGCTTTGATCGACTATTTCTCACGCCTCAGCGAAACGGGGGGCGTGAGATTTTCGCTATGTGGGAGCAAAAGTGATTTTTGCGGAATTTTCGTTTATTGAGGAACGCGGGGGCGACTTTTTGTTAGCGGTGGCGACATTTTGGAGAGCGGGGTGTTTTTTTGGAGAAAATAACTTCCAGAGCCAACACGTCGATAAGCCTTATGCGGCGGCTGATGAGCGACAAAAAGACCCGCGACGAAGAGCGGAGATTCATAGCGGAGGGCGATCATCTTTGCAAAGAATTAGCGTCGCAGGATTATAAAATAGAGCTGCTGGCATACACCGAAAAAGCCGCTCTGCGCTACGCCGAAACGGTGGAAAAGCTCCGCGAAAAAGCGGCGCGTTCGATAGTAATAACCGACGAGCTTTCGGAATATATATCCGATACGAAATCCCCGCAGGGAATATTCGCGGCGGCTGAAAAGCGCGAGGATTTTTTGCCGGAGAATTCGCGGAGAATAGTAGTGCTCGACGGGATCCAGGACCCCGGCAACGTCGGGACCATACTCCGCACCGCCGAAGCATTAAGAACCGACGGCGCCGTTTTAGTGGGAGCCTGCGCGGATATCTGGTCGCCGAAAACGCTGCGCGCCTCGATGGGCAGCGCGTTTAGGTTGCCGTGCATACATTGCCAAGCGGAGGAGCTTCCGGAAAAACTGCCCGGCTTCACGCTGTACGCGGCGATGCTCGATAAGAGCGCGAAACCGCTCGGCAAAGAGAAATTCCCCGAAAAAACCGCCGTAGTGATAGGCAGCGAGGGCGCGGGAATAACGCCCGAAACCGCGAATCGGTGCGCGGAAAAAATATACATTCCCATAGAAAAAGCGGAGTCCTTAAACGCCGCAGTCGCAGCCGCGATAATTTTGTGGGAACTTAGAAGCTGAGAAGTTAGAGGTAAGAGCTAAGAAACGCTCTTATGTTTTACCTCTAACCTCTTTAACATCTAAACTAAGGAGTGGAATAGAATTGTCAAAACTGGTAATTCTGGAGTCGCCGTCCAAGGCGAAAACGGTTAAAAAATATCTGGGATCGGGCTACGAGGTTATAGCGTCCACGGGACACATAATCGACCTGCCCAAATCCAAGCTGGGAGTGGACATCGACCACGATTTCGAGCCTCAGTACGTCAACATGAAGGACAAATCCGAGATCATAAAGGAACTGAAAAAGCGCGCGAAATCTAGCGATATCGTCTATCTCGCGACCGACCCGGACCGCGAGGGAGAAGCGATAGCGTGGCACCTGTCGCACCTGCTGAACATCGACGAGAAATCCAAGGTGCGCGTGACCTTCAATGAGATAACGAAATCGGGCGTGCAGTACGGCATGAGCCACCCGCGCACTATCGACACCGACATAGTAAACGCCCAGCAGACCCGCCGAATTCTCGACAGAATAGTAGGCTACAAGCTGTCGCCGTTTTTGTGGAAAAAAGTGCGCCGCGGCTTGTCCGCAGGACGCGTCCAGTCGGTAGCGGTGCGTCTTATCGTAGACCGCGAGGAGGAGATCCGCGCGTTCAAGACCACCGAGTATTGGAGCATAGACGCAAAGCTCTCCGCGTCGTCGTCGAAGAAGGTATTCTCTGCGAAGCTCTCCGAGATCGACGGCAAGAAGGCGCAGCTCGACAATAAAAAGCAGACCGACGCCGTTTTGAAGAGCTTAAAGGACGCGGAATTCACGGTGTCGAATATTAAAAAGTCCCAGCGCAAAAAGCAGCCCGCGCCGCCGTTCACGACCTCGACGCTTCAGCAGGAAGCCAGCCGCAGATTATCGTTCCAAGCCAGAAGAACGATGAAAGCCGCGCAGGAGCTGTACGAAGGAATCGAAGTCGAGGATATGGGCGCAGTCGGACTTATCACCTATATGAGAACCGACAGCCTGCGAATTTCAGCCGAAGCGCAGACCGCGGCGGCGGATATGATAAAGAACGTCTACGGCGAGGAATATCTCCCCGAAAAACCGCGCGTATACCGCTCCAAGAACAACGCGCAGGACGCTCACGAAGCGATCCGCCCCACCAACGTGGAGCTTACTCCCGCAAAGGTGAAAAAATCGCTTACAGGCGATCAGTTCAAGCTGTATAAACTTATCTGGGAACGCTTTATGGCAAGCCAGATGGCAAACGCAGTGATGGACACCGTGTCCGTTGAGATAACCGCGAAGAACTGCCTGTTCAAAGCCAACGGCTATTCCGTGAAATTCGACGGATTTACAAAATTGTATGAGGAACAGCGCGACGGCGAGGAGCAGGGCGGCGCATTGCCGAAGATAGAAAAGGACGAAAAGCTCAAAGCATCCGAGGTCACGGGAAATCAGCACTTCACCCAGCCCCCCGCGCGGTATAACGAAGCGTCGCTGATAAAGGCGCTGGAGGAGAACGGCATCGGACGTCCCTCCACCTACGCCCCGACGATCTCGACGATCCTGGATCGCCATTATGTAGAGCGCGAATCGGGCAATCAGCTGAAGCCCACCCCGCTCGGCGAGGTGATCACGGGACTGTTGAAAGAAAAGTTCCATAATATAGTTGACGTAAAATTCACCGCCAAGGTCGAGAACAGCCTCGACGATATCGAAAACGGCTCCAAGGATTGGGTAGAAACGCTGCGCAAGTTCTATAAGGACTTCGCGAAATCCCTTGAAAAAGCCGAGCAGGACATGGAGGGCAAGCATTTAAGAGTGCCCGACGAGCCGACAGATATAATCTGCGAAGAGTGCGGCAAGAACATGGTGATAAAGATCGGACCGTACGGAAAATTCCTCGGCTGTTCGGGATTTCCGGAGTGTAAATTCACAAAGAAGATAGTCACCGAGACCAAGGGCAGCTGCCCCAGGTGCGGGAAGAAAATGCTGCTCAAAAAGTCGAAAAAAGGCAAGCCGTTCTACGGCTGCGAGAACTTCAAGGACTGCAATTTCATGACCTGGGATATGCCGCTCGAGGAAAAATGCCCCCAGTGCGGCTCCAGCCTGTTCAAAAAGACCGGCAAGCTCGGGAAGTACTATTGCCAGAAGGACGGCTGCGGCTACGAGCGTCCGCTTGAGAACTCTAAGGAAAATGACAGCTAAGGTCATCGGCGCGGGACTCGCGGGCTGCGAAGCGGCAGTACAGTTAGCAAATCGTGGGATCGCCGTCGAGCTTTACGAAATGAAGCCGAAGAAATTCACCCCCGCGCATAAATACGAGGGCTTCGCCGAGCTTGTATGCTCCAATTCTCTCAAAGCCGCGAGAACAGACAGCGCCTGCGGATTGCTGAAAGCCGAAATGCGAATGTTAGGCTCCGTGGTGTGTGAAGCCGCGGAAAAAACCAAGGTACCCGCGGGCGGCGCACTGGCAGTCGACCGCACGGCGTTTTCCGACGAGGTAACGCGCATAGTGCGCTCAAACCCGAACATCACGGTGATCTCGGAGGAAGTCACGGACTTTCCCGAAAAAAACTCGGTGATCTGCACCGGACCGCTCACCTCCGACGCGTTCGCGGAAAGCATAAGTAAACGATTCGGACAAAACGGACGCTTCATGAGCTTTTTTGACGCGTCCGCGCCAATAGTCACAGCGGACAGCATCGACCGCTCGATAGCCTTCGTGCAGTCGCGCTACGATAAGGGCGGCGACGATTACCTCAACTGTCCGTTCACGAAAGAGGAATACGAGCGCTTCTGGAACGAGCTTGTAAAAGCCGAGCCCGCCGAGCTTCACGAGTTTGATAAAAACCCCAATGTATACGAAGGCTGTATGCCGGTGGAGGTGCTCGCCAAGCGCGGGATAGACAGCGTGCGTTACGGCTGCATGAAGCCGGTGGGACTTATCGACCCGCGCACGGGAAAGCGCCCCTACGCCGCGGTACAGCTGAGAAAAGAAAACGCCGAGGGCACGATGTACAACCTCGTGGGATTCCAGACCCACCTGAAATTCGGCGAGCAAAAGCGCGTATTCTCGATGATACCGGGACTTGAAAACGCCGAGTTCGTGCGCTACGGCGTAATGCACAGAAACACCTATATCTGTTCGAGAACTCTTCTCGATAAGAATTTTATGTTAAAAGGCTCGGACAACGTGTTCTTCGGCGGTCAGATAACAGGCGTCGAGGGCTATGTCGAAAGCGCCGCGTCGGGAATAATCGCGGGCAGAGCGCTCGCGGACAGGCTTCTGGGAAAGGAACCGATAACGCTGCCCAACACGACGATGCTCGGCGCGCTTATAGATTACGTCTGCGATTGGGACGACGGATATTATGTGGAATTCGACCCCATGGGAAGCAATATGGGACTTCTCCCTCCGCTTTCCGAAGAATTCCGCGGCAAAGACGGAAAACAGCGAAAGTATCAGGCTCTCGCCGAGAGGGCGTTGGCGGATCTTGAAAGGGAACTGCATAAGCAGTAAGGAGTGCGTATGAAGATAGTAATTGACGGCTTCGGCGGCGACAACGCCCCCGACGAGGTATTAAAGGGCGCGGCTCTTGCAGTCGATAAGCTGGGAATAGAGGTGCTCATAACGGGCGAGGTAGATACGCTGAAAAGCCGTATGCAGGCGCTCGGCGTGCCGGAAAAAGGGATCACGCTCGTCCCCGCCGAGGGAGTGATAACTACCGAGGACAATCCTTTGTCGGTAGTTAAGCAGAAGAACAACACCTCCATGGGCGTTGCGTTCAACCTGCTCTCGGAGGGCAAAGCTCAGGCGGCGATAAGCGCGGGCAGCACCGCCGCAATCGTAGTCGGAGGAACGACGATAGAAAAACGCATCAAAGGCGTGAAAAAAGCGGCTCTGGTGCCGCTCATGCCGTGTTCGGGAGGAAAACGCTACTGCGTATTGGACGGCGGCGCGAATCTCTATTGCACTGCCGAAATGCTCCAGCAGTTCGCGATAATGGGAAGCTGCTTTATGGAGGCGACGATGGGAATAAAAAACCCCCGCGTCGGACTTCTGAATATAGGAACCGAGGACGAAAAAGGCAGAGAGCTCGAGCACGAGACCAAAGCGCTCTTAGAAAAGACCCCGATAAATTTCGTCGGCTATGTGGAAGCGCGTGAAGTTCCCCTCGGAGCAGTCGACGTGCTGATAACCGACGGCTTCACCGGAAACGTGTTCCTGAAAACCTGCGAGGGCATGGGCGCGCTTATGAAGGACGCCTTAAAGGGAATGTTCTTCGCGAATTTGAAAACAAAGATAGGCGCGCTGTGCGTAAAAAAACAGCTCGGCGAATTCTCCGCGCAAATGGATTATAAAACGATCGGCGGCTCTCCCTTGTTGGGAACCGCAAAGCCCGTGTTCAAAGCGCACGGCTCCAGCGACGCGGTGGCGTTTTTGGGAGCGTTCCGACAGGCGAAGCTGTTCGTTGAGAACAACGCGATCGAAAAGATGACCGAAGCGATATCCAAGCTAAAGACCGAGGAGGTTACGGAAAATGGGTGATCTTGAAGAGCTTGAAGAAAAGATCGGCTATAAATTCAAGGAACGCAGCCTGCTAAAACGAGCATTGACCCACTCCAGCTTTTCGGGCGGCAAGAACAACGGAAGCAATGAGCGATTGGAATTCCTGGGCGACAGCGTCTTGCAGCTAACCGTTTCGATGTACCTGTTCACGAATATGACCTCCGAGCCGGAGGGCGGGCTTACCAAGCTCCGCGCGTCGATAGTCTGTGAGAATTCCCTCTGCAATTTCGCGAAAAAAATCGATCTGGGAAGCTACCTGTATCTTGGAAAAGGCGAAGAACAGACCGGCGGCAGAGAACGCCGTTCGATACTCGCCGACGCGTTCGAAGCGCTGATAGCCGCGGTGTATCTCGACGGCGGCACCGAAGCGGCGCAAAAGCTGATAATGGCGTTCATGCCGAGCATCGACGCGCTCCGATCGGGCAAGGTAAGCCTCGGGGATTATAAGACGATATTGCAGGAAATAATCCAGCAAAACCCCGAAGAGCACGTCACCTACGAGGTAAAGGAAAACGACGGCAAGCGGCATAACAAGCTGTTTTACGCGGACGTTCTGTTAAACGGACAGGTGATAGGCAGCGGCTCGGGACAGTCGAAAAAAGAGGCAGAGCAGGCGGCGGCAAAGGAAGCCGTAAAGCTCATGGGCTATGAAAAAGACTAACATCTCGATATTCGTGCCGCACGCGGGCTGCCCGCACAGATGCAGCTTCTGCGATCAGAAAAGCATCTCCGGAAAGGAGAAAGCTCCCGATCCGCAGCAGGTTTTTTCGCTGTTGGAACAACAGTCCTCCCATTTGGAGGATATGGGAATGTCCGCTGAAATAGCGTTTTTCGGCGGCAGCTTCACGGCGATCCCCCGCGGGTATATGCACAGCCTTCTTAAAGCCGCGAACAGCGCCATAAAACGCTTCCCGTGCTACACGGGAATACGCTGTTCCACCCGCCCCGATTGCATCTCCGAGGAAATTTTAGAGCTTCTCACCCGTTACGGAGTGACAGCGGTGGAGCTGGGCGCGCAGTCGATGGACGACGCGGTGCTTAAAGCGAACGACCGCGGACACACCGCCGACGACGTGCGGAGGGCGAGCGAGCTGATAAAAAACAGCAGCATCGAGCTGGGACTCCAGATGATGACGGGACTGTATAAAGACAGCGAGCAGGCGGTGCTCAAAACCGCACGGGAATTCGTAAAACTTGCGCCGAAAACCGTCCGCGTCTACCCGACGGTAATATTGAAGAATACGCGCCTCGGCGAGCTTTTCGAGAGCGGAGAATATCAAAGCTTTTCGTTTGAACAGACGGTGGAAATCTGCGCTAAGCTGCTCAAAATTTTTGAAGAGAACAACATATCCGTTATTCGGATGGGACTGCACGCAAGTAAGGACGTAGAGCGCGAAATGCTCGGCGGCGTGTATCACCCGAGCTTTCGCGAAATAGTCGAAAGCAAACAGCTTCTGTGGGAACTCGAGGAGCTTCTGAGCACGCTCCCCAAAGGCGATCACACGGTTTTCACAGACAAAAAGAACATCAGCCGCGTCATAGGACAAAACCGCGGCAACATAAAAAAATTGTCCGAGCAGGGATACACAATAAAGGTAAAAGAACGCGCGGGAGCACGTCTCGAAATAGACTGACGCGTAAAGAAAAAGGAAGATTAAATGTTATTTAAAACACTGGAAATACAGGGCTTCAAGTCCTTTGCGGATAAAACGGTGCTGGAGTTCGACACTCGCACAACGGCAGTAGTCGGCTCCAACGGCAACGGCAAGAGCAACATCTCCGACGCGCTGCGCTGGGTAATGGGCGAGCAGGGCGCGAAGACGCTGCGTGGCGAGAAGATGGAGGACGTTATCTTCCACGGCACCGTCGAGCGCAAGCCGATGGGCTTTGCGCGCGTGTCGTTGACGATCGACAACTCCGACCGCGCTCTCTCCGTAGATTCCGACGAGGTAGTGATCTCGCGCAAGCTGTACCGTTCCGGCGAGAGCGAGTACCTCATAAACGGCAGGAAGTGCCGCCTCCGCGATATCCAGGAATTGCTTATGGGAACAGGTCTCGGGCGCGACGGCTATTCGATAATCGGGCAGGGCAGGGTCGCCGAGATAATCAGCGCGCGCGAAAAAGAGCGCCGCGAGATATTCGAGGAAGCCGCGGGCGTATCGCTTTTTTTGCATAAGAAAGCCGACGCCGAAAAGCAGCTCTCCCAGGCGGAGGAGAACATAGTCCGCCAGCGCGATCTTATTCGTGTTGATGAGGAACGTCTCCCCATCTTAAAAAAACAATCCGAAAAAGCGGTAATGGCGTCCGAGCTTATGGCGCAGAAGAAAACGCTTGAGATATCCGTATCCGCGGCGCGCCTGAACGAAAAGCGCGCGCAGCTTTCCGAGATCTCCGACAGCCTGCTCATAAATCAAGGCGAGTGCGAGCATTACGAGCGCGACATCAAAAACGCCGAAGACCGCATAGAAAAGTTCGGCGACGACAAGCTGTCGGCGCAGGGACGCTTAGAGCGCGTCCGCTCGAGCATACAAAGCGCAAACGACGAGCTTGCCGAAAAACGCTCGCAGATATCCGTAGCCGAAAACGATCTCAAGCATAACGAAGCTCGCCGCGGCGAGCTTGCCGAGCAGCTAAAGAACGCCGAGCAAAGCGACCGCGAGTTTAATGAACAGATAGACTCCATAAATAAGCAGATAACCGCCAAGCAGTTCGAGGCGGATAGTTTTGAAAAAATGTCCGGCGACCTGCGCAAAAAGCTGGACGAGATATCCCGCCGCAGCGCCGAAGCGGGCGCGGAGTATACCGCGCTCGAAAGCGAGCTTGCCGCGGCACGTTCCGAGGAAGCGAAGCAGGAGCTGGCGAAGACCTTGGCAAAGCGCACCTGCGATGAGATAACCGAGCAGAAAACCGCGTTCTTAAGCGGCCTCAGCGACGGTGAAAGCAAGCTCGAGGAATACAAAGCCGAGCTTTCAAAAGCGAAGAAAAGCTCCGAGAAAAATGCTGAAGAAAAGTCCGCCGCGCAGAATAAATTATCGGGCTTAGAGCGGCTTTACGAGGGCAGACAAAAGCGGCTTAACGAATCCCGCGCCGCGTTGGAGGAGGTAAATTCCAAGCTCGGCGAAAAGCAGCAGCGCTACCGCGTGTTGTCGGATATCGAAAAAAGCCGCGAGGGCTACAACCGCTCCGTAAAGGAGATATTGAAAGCGGGCGAAGAGGGCAGAATAACCGGGATACACGGCGCGGTAGCCGACGTTATCACCGTCCCCGAAAAGTACGTCACCGCGATCGAAACGGTGCTCCAGTCCGCGATGCAGAATATAATCGTTGATAATGAAGAGACCGCCGGCAGATGTATCCGTTTTCTTAAGGAAACCAACGCCGGCAGAGCGACCTTCTATCCGCTCACCTCAATGAAAGGACGCAGTTTGAACGAGCCGCGCCTGTCGGGAGAAACGGGCTTTGAGGGCATCGCCAGCGAGCTTGTGGAGTGCGGCGACGAGTACGTTCAGATAATAAGCAATCTTCTCGGAACCACCGCCGTCGTGGACGATATCGACACCGCCTCTTTTATTGGAAAAAAGTACGGCTACAAATTCCGTATAGTAACGCTCGACGGACAGCTCGTAAACGCGGGCGGCTCGTTTACGGGCGGATCGAGAATAAGCAAAGGCGGAATAATCTCGCGCAAGCAGGAATTGGACGCACTCTACGCCGAAATATCCAAGCTCCGCGAAACGCAGAAGACCAGAAACGAAGAGTTCGAGCGCTACAAAGCCGAGACCGCGAAATATACCATTGAGCTTGAAGGAATGTCCGACAGGATCCGCGAGCTTGAAAAAGAGGATATCACGATAGGCGCGGAGGTGTCGCGACTTTCGGGACTTATCGAACAGCTCGAAAGCCAGAGCGAAAACTCCCGCTCAACGGTAAAGGGCTTCGATATGCAGTTGGATCAGCAGAACAAGCTCATCGAAAACGCCGAGAGCGCATTGCAGCAGCTATCGGAGCAGATAGCCGAATTGGAAAAGAAATACGAGGCTCAGACCGGCGCGCGCACCGAAGCCGAGAATAAGATCCGCGACATCTCGGACAAGATCAAGCAGTACAACCTTGATAAGCTCGACGCGCTCCACGAGACCGACGTTTTGAAGCAGCAGATAAAGAACATCGAAGACAACCGCCGTATGCTGTCCGAGAACAGCGACGCGTTCAAGCAGGCGCAGTCGGAGCTGGATAGAAGCGATCAAGAGATACGCGAGAAGATCGAGCAGATAAAGCGCGAGATCGAAGCGGGAAGCGGCGTCATATCCGAGAGGAACAGCGAGATATCCGCGCTAACCGATGAGATAAACGGCTACGAGCGGCAGATAACCGCGCTCCATAAGGACATAGCCGAAGCGAACCAGAACAAAGAAAAGTTCTCGCGCGAGCTTGCGCGCCTCGACGAGCGCCAGGCGACCGTTCAGAGAGAATACGACAAGATCGTCGCGCTGCTGTTTGACAGCTACAATCTCACGGTCTCTCAGGCTGAGGAGCAAGCGGAAATACCCGAAAATCTCCTTGCCGCCGAAAACGATCTGGCGGAGCTTTCCAAGCGCATAAACGCTTTGGGAATAGTAAACATGGCGTCTATTGAGGAATACGAAGTGGTGTCTCAGCGTTACGAGTTCCAGTCCAAACAGCTTCGCGACATCGAAGACTCCAAGCGCGAGCTTGAAAAGCTGATAGAACAGCTCACGACCGATATCAAAAAGCAGTTTCTGGACAGCTTCAACGACATCAACCACCATTTCAAAAACGTTTTCACACAGATATTCGGACCCGGCTCCCACGCCGAGCTGGAGCTTACCGATCCCGAGGACGTGCTGAATTCGGGAATAGAGATCAAAGCCGCGCCCCCCGGAAAGGTCATCAAGAATCTGATCTCGCTGTCGGGCGGCGAGCAGGCGATGGTAGCCATCACGATCTACTTCGCGATACTTATGCACCGTCCCACGCCGTTTTGTATGCTCGACGAGGTAGACG